>JANNJI010000355.1:0-4531 GCA_031405795.1 Gammaproteobacteria bacterium | reverse complement strand
ATCGATACCAACTACAAACGTTTTGTTAAACCGCTGTTTGTCTGGTTCGCCAATTTGTTTGGTTTGTTCTTAAATGGCAATGCCGTGAGCAAGTCCACCCTGTCGCAGCATTATTTACAACAAAAACAACCGTTCACGGACAAGGTGGTGATTCAATCGGACATCTGGGTTGTCGCCGCCAGTGCCGATAACGCACCGTTACATTCCACGACCGGCAGTTTCACCAGTCAGGCCAAGGCGTATGAGTACATGCAACAACAGGTCGCCGCGAATCCGGATCTCGCCGACAATGTGCACGTCATTCCGCAAACAGAAGCACGGAGAGCGGCATGAGCGATCCCATCAGTACCTACACCTTTTTACCGTGGTTACGGCAAGGGCTTGCGAATAATATCGCTGCAGTGGATATGGATGTTAACGTGAAAACTCGCGCAACGATCAACGTTGCGGTTGCCATCAGTGGTACCGGCGTTGATTCAACACCGGATAATCCGCCGCCGGTGAGCAAAGATGTCGCGTTGTATGGTCCCGGCGATATCATCGGGATTGAATCGCGCGTCATCGTCAAGGTTGAGCCACGCAACTGGATCACCAATTTCGAACCGAATTACCTGCCGTATATTGAATTTTATGACGAGGATTTTCCCTGGCGTTATACCCCGGCGAAACCGAAAACCGATAATCATCATCTGCGTCCCTGGATCATGCTGGTGGTGTTAAAGGAAGATGAATTTACCGACGGCAAGAACATTGCGGGTAAACCGTTGCCGTTTATTACCGTGGCCGATGCGCAGAACACATTTCCCGATGCCACGCAACTCTGGGCTTGGGCGCATGTGCATATCAACAAAGATCTGGTGCAAGATGATACCAAGACCAAAACAACTAACATGGCAACGATTTTGCCTCGGGTCAACGAACTCATCAGCACGACACCGGATATGGCCTATTCGCGCATCCTTTGTCCGCGCCACCTGGAAGAAAATACCGCGTATCATGCGTTTTTGATCCCAGTGTATGAAGCCGGTCGTCTCGCCGGACTCGGTTTGGATCCGGATGCCTCGCCTGTCGAAGTGCATGCGACATTTTCGGCGTGGGCAACATATACCAACAAACCATCACCCAGCGACTTTCCATATTACCATCGTTGGTACTTCCGCACCGCCACGGTCGGTGATTTTGAATATCTGGTGCGGTTGCTGCAACCCAAGCCGGTTGACAATCGCGTCGGTCGGCGCGACATGGATGTACAAAAGCCAATGGTGAATTTTTCCGGTATTAGCGATGTAAAACTCGGTGGCATGCTCAAGTTGGGCGGCGCATTACAAGTACCCGAGAAAAATATGTCGCCGGAAGAACAGGACACCTTTAATTTATTCGATAAATGGGCCGAGCCGTACCCGCATGAGTTTCAGGATCGCTTAGCCGCATTTATTAATCTTGCCGATGACTATACGCAACAAACCAGTGTGCAGGCAAACACTGATTCTGAATTAGAACTTACGATCGATCCGCTAAGCGGTGATGTTGATCCCGATCCCCTCATCACGCCACCGTTATACGGGCGCTGGCATGCGATGGTCACGCGCCTGTTGCGTGAACGTGATGACAGCTTTGTCCCCAACCATGCCAACTGGGTAAACGATATCAATCTCGATCCGCGTTGGCGGGTCGCCGCGGGTTTCGGCACCAAGGTCGTGCAGGATAAACAGGAAGAATACATGGACGCGGCGTGGGGCCAGGTCGGTGAGGTGATTGAGGCCAATCGGCGCCTGCGGTTGGCGGAATTGGCAAAGCGTGCATCGCTGGTGTGGTATACCGATCATCTACAGGTTTTACGGGAGAATAATCTCGAACAGGCCTTACGCCTGACCACTCCTATATATAAGCGTATCCTGACGGAAGATAAAACCGTCCACTATCAGATAAAAACCAGTCCAGTGCCGAACGCCGCCATCTCACCGGCCATGCGCCGGATCACACGACCACGTGGTCGGCTGATGAAAGCGATGACGTTCGATACGCAGATCCATGCCGATAATCTGATCACACGCATCAACGACCAGGAAGTCACTCCGGCGCCACCCAAACAAGTCGCGGTGGCGTTGCCGACGCTCAATGATGTGGTCGCGGACGTCAGACCGAGTTATGCGCCGACCTTTTTATTGGATTGGTTGGCGAAAAATCCATGGCTGCCGTATTTGGCGGTGCTGATCATTATCGTGATGTTGCTGATCTTTATGGCGACTGGCTTTAATCCGGCCTGGCAATCCATTACCTACTCGGTCATCGCCGTAGCAGTTGCACTGTTTATCCTGCTGCGCCGTTTGGCCAAGATAGTACAAAAAACCGATTCGATCCTGCCAGAGAATCAATTACCCGAGCTTGTCGCCACGTTACCGAATAGCCCGGATTTTAAAGTGACCATACCGGGCAGCGGTTTCGTCGCCAGTAGCGGCGCAACCGACAGTGCGCAAGCGACGAATTACAAAACGGCATTACGTGATAGTTATACGCTGGTGCAGCTCAGCATACAGGCGGCGTATCAAGCACCACCGGTAAAGTTAAATATACAAGAGCTGGTGGCTGACACTTTTGTCGGCATCGATCCAAACTTGACGTTGCCGCGTTATGTTTTTGGCAATGTCTACCTGCCAGATCGCATCCGTGCCGAGCTGGGCGAGACCTTCAAACCAGCGATGGCGTATCCGGAGATCGATATCCCGATGTACAAACCGCTGATCGATATTTCCACGGAACATTTTTTGCCGAATATCAATTTCATCGGCCAGAACACTATCTCGCTGCTGGAGACCAATCAGAAATTTATCGAGGCCTACATGGTCGGCTTGAACCATGAATTCGCCCGCGAGTTATTGTGGCGCGAGTATCCCACCGATCAACGCGGCAGTTATTTCCGCCAGTTCTGGGATGTCAGCAGTTATCTTAACAAGGAGAAGCTTGAACCCCTGGCGCTGCGGGAAAAACTCCGCGATATACCGCCGCTGCATACCTGGTCAAAACGCTCCGACCTGGGCGATCACGATCACCGCGAGGCGGGAGGTGACAAGGAAGAAGAACTGGTGCTGGTAATTCGTGGTGAGTTATTAAAAAAATATCCCACCGCCGTAATCTACGCGCACAAGGCGAAATGGCAATACAAGGATGATGGTACGATCGACAACACCCAGCCACGCGACTTTGATGACAGTGTCCCGCTGGAAGCGGTGATCAAGACACCGCTGTATGAGGCCAAGGTTGACCCGGATATTTATTTCTTTGGTTTTGATTTGACGACGACCAAAGCCAAGGGTGACAGTGGCGAAAACGAAAATGATGACCCGGGTTGGTTTTTTGTCATCAAGGAACGCCCGGGTGAACCACGTTTTGGTTTGGATATCGAGCGTGGCGGGGCATTAGAACAATGGAATGATTTGGCCTGGCCAGATGTGCTGCCGGGTGGTGGTGCGTTTATCAACGTCGGCACGGGCTCGCCGTCCTTTACGTTACCAGCACCACCTGCTGGTGGTGATGAGACGATGCAACAACGCCGCGAGGATGTACAAATACAATGGGGCGCTACGAGCAATGCGGCAGAGCTCGCCTATATCCTCTATCAGGTGCCGGTCCTGATCGGTGTGCATGCCGCCGAGATGTTACCTGAATAATCACCTAACCACAGACGACAGCGAATTTTTATGGAATTTAATCAATCACAGGACAGGCTCGATCAGGCACGCGTCACCACGACGGGGACACGGGATGCGTTGTACCAGATCAAGCAAAAGCTTGCTAATGTCCAGCGTCAGCAAGCGCAATTGGCCAGAGGCTTTGATCCACAAAACGAAGCGCAGCGCCAACGCAAGGAGGCTTTGGCCAAACAGGAACAAACCTTAGGTGCAACACTGACAGCGCAAACCGATAAACTCAAGGTTGATGCCAGTGCGGAGCTGGCGCAGTTGCAGGAATTTTTGACCTTCACCGATCCACGCACACACTTATCAAAATTAAATGACGATTACCCGATTCTAATGTTACCGTTGCGGCTAGAGACGCGTTTCAAAGCAGTCACCCGGCCGGGCACAACGATTCCACAACAACAACTGTGGATTCGGGTATTCCCGGATGACATCGCCATTGATACGTTTGAATCGATCCTGTCAGAGGATGAGCTGCGTAATGTCAAAGTCTATTGGCTGGCGATGTGGAAGGCGGCAGATGTAGAAACAGAACAACGCGGTGCCTGGCGTTCACTGCTGGCGAGCCATGGCTCCGGGCGGGCGTACTGGTTGACGCAAACCTATCTGCCGCTCAACCAGTCGGCACAACCCACACACAAAGATCCCACGGAAGTGTTACTGGTCATCGGCACCGAGACTCCGATTACCGGTATAGAAGCAACCACCGTGAAAGATTTCTGGGAAGCACTGTGGCGTGCGGCGGGCGATGTTGTTGCACAGCAACAGGCTCAACAGAAGTTAGTCGACGATCTTGGCGAGGCGCGCGCGAAAGAAATCATCAAGCAGTATGC
>JANNJI010000354.1:0-1076 GCA_031405795.1 Gammaproteobacteria bacterium | reverse complement strand
GGGGGTGTAGGACTGGTAGCACGTCAACATGACGCGGCCCAGTGCGCTGATGGCGCGGTGGATCAAGATCGTCAGCGTGCGTGAATCGGCAAATAAAAAACTATGGCTAAGTAAATCTTCCAAGGCAATCAGATACCCTTTGGCCTGGGCATAAAAGATCTCGCGGGTTGCTTCGGCAATTTTCCAGTTTTTTTCCGGCATTGGCGCATTGATGCTGATGTAGTGGCGACGCATCGCCTCGGTGACATAGGCAATGTTCTCGCGACTGGATTCTAAAAAGTGAATACGATTGGGGTAGGTGTAGTCGAGACGGTTGGTATCAACCAGGGCGAGGAAAATCTGCCGTGCGGTTTCACCAATGTTGCCGCGTGGTAATTCATTGAGCCATGCATCCACCTGACGCGGCCGCAAGTCAAAGGCATCTCGTTCCGGCTTACTGCGCGGCGGCAAGGCGAGCCCAAGTGTTTTTCCCACACTGCACTCCTGAATTAAACCAACAATGAATAATCTATAGATGAATTATCAACCATTCATCCTCGGTACTATCTACTTGTCTCTTTAGATGTTTCCTCGATACAAGGTTTTTCAAACAGTTACAAGGGAAGTTTAGCGTCCATTCCAGGAATTTCCTGTACCAGTCGTGGCACCAGATAGCCGGGTAAACGC
This sequence comes from Gammaproteobacteria bacterium, assembly GCA_031405795.1. GTDB lineage: Bacteria > Pseudomonadota > Gammaproteobacteria > UBA6429 > Thiohalophilaceae > JACQBC01. Next base: position 410 of record JANNJI010000354.1, on the reverse strand, counting down.
TGGCGTACCTCCGCCAGTAGCGCGCGGGCGCGGGTGGGGTCCACTTCAAAATGCCGAGCCCCCTGGACCCGATCCAGCTGGTGGAGGTAATACGGCAGGATCCCGGCTGCAAACAAGCCTTCACTGAGGGCGATCAGGGTGGCGGCATCGTCATTCACACCCTTGAGTAACACGGACTGATTCAGCAATACCACCTGTCGTTCACGCAGGTGTTGCACGGCATCCCCCAGGGTATGATCGATTTCATTGGGGTGATTGATGTGCAAGACCATCACCGGTTTGAGCCGACCACCGGTTAACCAGGCCAACAGGCTGTCCGTGATGCGTTCGGGAACCACCACCGGTAAACGCGTATGCACACGCAAACGCTGTAAATGCGGTATGGACTGCAATTGTGCAACGAGTTCGGC
>JANNJI010000353.1:0-2344 GCA_031405795.1 Gammaproteobacteria bacterium | reverse complement strand
CCCACTACCGGAATATTAAATTGCTGCCGGTGAAAAGAAGTTAGTAAGTGCAAAGCCTGCAGTACATCGGGTACCTGTAAAAAAAAAGTATAAGGGTTAGTAACCTTGATTCCCGCGAACCGTAGTGATGGTGAACTTTTGCGGTTACATACGCTCAATCCGGGGCTGTTGGAGATCGGCGATCTGGAAATGGAGGTGCTTTGTGATTTACACGTCCACTCTGCTGCAGCAGATAATCCTGAATGGGATATACATCAGATAGATCCAGCAAAGATGGTTGCCGAGATTTTTACTTCAGGCAGTACCGGCACACCTGTCGCCAGTCCAAAAACGTGGGGGCAGCTGCTCAGCGGGGCGCTGCAGGTGTTGGTGCGGTTCGGATTTACTGACGCGGTACAACATCACCTTGTTACGACAGTGCCGCCGCAACATATGTTTGGGTTTGAAATGAGTGTTGTGTTACCACTGGTTGGTAATGTCAGCATATATCACAGGCGCCCGTTCTACCCATTGGATATCGAACACGCCCTGCATGAGGTACCGGAACCGCGTGTATTGGTGACGACACCACTGCATCTTAAGACTTGTACCGTGCAGGAGACGGTGTGGCCACGCATTGTTTTTATCATTTCCGCCACTGCGACGATGCCCGTTGATGTGGCCACCAACGTCGAAGCCAGAATGCTCACGGAGCTTCATGAAATATATGGTTGCAGTGAAGCGGGGGCCATTGCGACACGACGCGTACTGAAAAATCCCGGCTGGAAACTGTTAGAAGATAACGAGATTGGAATGGATTCGCAAGGAGCCTGGTTGAAGACTCTGTCACATCTGGCGCCAGTATACCTGCCGGATTGTATCGAGATACTCCCGGACGGCCTGTTTCGGTTGGTTGGACGCGTCACGGATCTGATCAAAATTGGCGGTAAGCGCGGATCGCTCGCAGATGTCACTGCACGCATCAAGGCATTACATGGGGTGGAGGATGCAATTGTATTTGTGCCTCAGGCCGACGAGGGGCAGCGTGTGCGCCTGGCGGCGCTGGTGGTGGCACCGGGTATGGCGCCGGAGCGGCTACGTGAGCTTTTGTCACGTGATGTTGATTCTATTTTCCTGCCGCGACCAATTTGTATGGTGGCCGCTCTTCCGTATACAAATACCGGAAAGTTATTGTACGCAACCCTTATGTCGCGACTCAATAATTACCAAGGAGATTGAAAAATGGTGACTGCTACCTTCACTATTTCTGCTGACCACCCGAGTTTTGCCGGACATTTCCCAGGCAACCCGATTGTACCCGGAGTAGTGACGCTTGACCATGTGGTGCAGGGACTTGTCGTGCGGATTCCCGGTACACAATTACGCGGGTTCTCCCACGTGAAATTTCTGAGACCAGTACTGCCGGCAATGCGGGTTACCGTAAACTATGAGTTAAAGAACGCGATGCTTTATCAATTTAGCTGTGAGGGAAACGGAGAAGTAGTTCTGACGGGGGAGCTACAGTTAGCCGTATCGGAAACCTGAGATGGCAGCGGAATGGACTGCGCAGAAAGAACGAAGCAACCCATTTACTTTGCGGCTGATTTGCTGGATAGCGTTGCACCTCTCACGTAGATTTGCAAGGTTGTGGCTCTGGCCGATTACCCTATACTATTTTATAACATCATCACAGGTTCGTTTCGCCTCACGGCACTATCTACGTCGAATCCCGGGTTATAGCGGTTCAATGTATGAAGTGATGTGTCATATTCATCATTTTTCTGCGACAGTACTGGATCGGGTATATTTTTTGACAGATCAGTTCAGTCAATTCGAGGTGGAGGTGCAGGGTGAGGATATTCGGGATGCTGCCATTGCACAAGGTAAGGGTGTATTGCTGCTTGGGGCGCATGTTGGGAGTTTTGAATTATTACGCTGCCTTGCCTTTCGCCGCCAAAATCTGCCACTGAAGATACTTATGCACATAAACCACAATGCAATGATATCGCAGATACTTGATGAACTAAATCCACAGGTAGCGAATTCGGTAATCAATTTAGCGGAACCGTCATCGTTGTTACAAATGAAGGAAGCGCTGGAGCAGAAATACCTTGTCGGCATGCTGGGTGATCGGGTCACTGCAGCCGGGACAAGCGCTATGGCCTGAATTGAAGACCTTCTGCTCTTCTATCTGGTAACTCATCTGACCATCACCCCTTCCACACAGAATTGGACAGCGGCTTTTCAGCCATGGCAGATGCGGCCATTTTCTTGATGGCAGCGGGCGAGATGTTGGTCCCCCCCACTCCGGCCAGATACCCGTGGATTTCCGGGGCAGATTCCATCCCGTACAGGGCCGCTCTGA
>JANNJI010000352.1:0-1151 GCA_031405795.1 Gammaproteobacteria bacterium | reverse complement strand
GATCATCATGCCCAGTACGCCGAACAGACCCAGTACATAAAACTCGCCAAAACTGATATCACGCATCTTCAAATAGGACTTGGAGTACAAAAACACCGCAAAGGTGGTAGCATAGATAAAGACCTTCAGGATATCACCCATGCGATCCCGTACAAACATGTCACTGAAGGCCAACTGTGGTTTATCCACTGCCGTTGCAAACGTGCAGATCAAAACGGCAATCAGGCTCAGTTGTGCCAGCATATAAGTAGTGCCCCGGGTTTTTTCCGTGACAAACAGATCAACCAGCAGTACTAAACAGACCGCTGATAAGAGCACGATCTCAGGTAAAGCCAGCTGCAGATGACTGATCGCAAAATTCATTGTTAACCACCCGTAACCAGTAGCTTACTTTGCGTAATGTGTCTAACCAGATTGGTGACACTGGCATCCATCACTTCCAATAACGGTGCCGGATAAATGCCAAAGAACAACACCATCACCGCCAGGATACCAAGCACCAAAAACTCACGCCGATTGATGTCGTGTAATTTTGCCACCGCTTCATTTTGTATCGCACCAAACAACACACGTTTCACCATCCACAAGGTATACGCGGCACCGATGATCAGTGTTGTCGCTGCTAAAAATGCGTACCAGAAGCTGGCCTTGAAGCTGCTGAGAATCACCATGAACTCGCCGACAAATCCCGATGTCCCGGGCAGGCCCGCATTCGCCATCGCAAAAAACAGCATAAATGCCGCAAACACAGGCATCGTATTTACGACGCCGCCGTAATCCTTGATCATGCGACTGTCCATGCGGTCATACATCACACCAACACAGAGGAACATCGCTCCTGAAATAAAGCCATGCGATATCATTTGCACGATGGCACCTTCGATACCCATCACCGCACCCACATAATTGCCTTGCTGCTCCGCAATACCCCAAATAATAAAAAACCCAAGAGTAACAAAACCCATGTGCGAAATGGAGGAGTAGGCAATCAGCTTTTTCATATCCTGTTGCACCAGCGCGACAAAACCGATATACACCACGGCGATCAAGGACAGCAGTATCATTAACCAATCCAATTGATGACTGGCATCGGGGGTGATTGGCAGGGAGAAACGCAAAAAACCGTAGGCGCCTAATTTCAACATGATCGC
>JANNJI010000351.1:0-2120 GCA_031405795.1 Gammaproteobacteria bacterium | reverse complement strand
TGCTCGATTTACAGGATCGCATTTGCACAGCACTCGCCGCTGAAGATGGCAGTAAAGTGTTTCTCGAAGACAGCTGGCAACGGCCAGGTGGTGGTGGCGGACGCTCGCGGGTTATGGAAGAGGGTGGTGTTTTTGAAAAGGTCGGCGTAAATTTTTCTCATGTGCACGGTGAGGACATGCCCGCCTCTGCCACCGCGCATCGGCCGGAACTGGCCGGACGTTCATTTACTGCGTTGGGTGTGTCGCTGGTTATTCACCCGCGCAACCCCTATGTGCCGACCTCGCACGCCAACGTGCGATTTTTTATTGCGGAGAAACCCGGCGCCGATCCCATCTGGTGGTTTGGCGGCGGTTTTGATCTCACCCCGTATTATGGTTTTGAGGAGGATTGCGTACATTGGCATCACACGGCGAAGCAGGCATGCACACCGTTTGGCGCCGATGTCTTTCCACGTTTTAAAAAATGGTGTGATGACTACTTCTTTTTAAAACACCGTAATGAACCGCGTGGCATTGGCGGATTGTTTTTTGATGATCTCAATTTATGGGGCTTCGATCAATCGTTTGCTTTTCTACGCAGTATCGGCGATCACTTTGTGGCCGCTTATCAGCCGATTGTGACGAAACGTAAACACTTGCCCTACGGCGAGCGCGAACGCGACTTTCAAGCTTACCGGCGTGGTCGTTATGTCGAATTTAATCTGGTTTATGATCGTGGCACCTTGTTTGGTTTGCAAACCGGCGGCCGTACTGAATCAATCCTGATGTCACTGCCGCCGCTGGTTAAGTGGCGTTACAACTGGCAACCCGATGCAAACAGCAAAGAGGCGGAATTGTATAGCAAATATCTAAAGGCTTGCGACTGGGTATAAAATGCGTTAAATCATACTATGCCCACCCAAACAAAATTACCCACCAGCTCCACACGAATTCCAGTTGGTATCAGTCAATGTTTGCTGGGCGAAGCAGTACGTTATGATGGCGGGCACAAACACGATTATTTTATTACCGGCACCTTGGCTCACTTTTTTGATTTTGTGCCTGTTTGTCCAGAAATGGCGATCGGCATGGGCGTACCACGCGAGCCGATTCATCTGGTTGCACGCCGATCCTCACCACACGCCGTTGGTATCCGCGACACTTCATTGGATGTCACCGACGCCTTGCACACATACGGCGAAGACCAGGCGCGAAAACTGACAACACTCTGTGGCTATATTTTCAAACGCGGTTCGCCCAGTTGCGGCATGGAACACGTCAAGGTATACAGCAAATCAGGTGTGCCTCGGCAAAATGGCCAGGGTATTTACGCCAAGGCTTTCATGGATAACCAGCCGCTGGTTCCCTGTGAGGAAGAAGGGCGGCTCGGCGATCAACAGTTGCGCGAAAACTTTATTCAGCGCGTGTTTGTTTTGCACCGCTGGCGGCAAATGCTGACCCGCCGTTTGACGCCGGGTAAACTGATGGACTTTCATACCCGGCATAAATATATAGTAATGGCGCATCGGCCACGTACCTATCAACAACTCGATCGATTAATCGCCGACGCAGGTAAGGGCGCTGTGCACGATGTGGCTGATCAGTACATGCAGGGACTCATGGCCGCCCTTAAACGGATCGCCACACGCAAACAACACGTCCACGTATTGCAACACCTCCTGGGTTATCTGAAGATACACCTAGATAGCGCCGATAAACAGGAAATGCTCGATATCATTGCCACCTATCACCGCGGCGAAGTTCCGCTGATTGTGCCGATAACATTACTCAAGCACCACTTCCGCCGTTACCCTGATCCATACATTGACAAACAATATTACCTCACGCCTCATCCGCAGGAAATGATGGTTAAGTCGTAAGCGATCAATGAAAGACGTACTGTCGATTTAATTTTTATTGTGGCAGGGTAGGGTTTCTTAAGCACAAAAGGAAAATCGCCCATGTCACAAGTGAAGCTCGATCATTGGCGCCCGCACGTCCTGGCGGCGCTGCAAGCCCAGCAATCGTTTGCCCAGTACGCCCGTGAACACGGCGTATCGCGGCACACCCTTTACGTGGCGCACAAGTTGATGAAGGCCCGCGGTGAGATAGCGCCGACGTTGGCTGCACCGGATGTGCCA
>JANNJI010000350.1:0-6821 GCA_031405795.1 Gammaproteobacteria bacterium | reverse complement strand
GTGGCAGTAGTAGTGAACTGGACTGTGCTCGATTGGCGGGCAACCAAGGCAGAGATGGGTTGAATCGCCAGCTCATCACCACAGCCTGTGAGTAATAGTGCGCAAATCATTAAAAATCCATGCTTCATGTCTGAATCTCTATTTGGATTTGTCGTTGTCAGCTTTCTTATCGGCCGGCTGATTATTGCTTCGAAAAAATGCCATTGTTTCTTTGCGATACTGTACAAATTTTTCTTTAAATTTAGCCAGCAACCGTTTGGCCCAGACAAATTCCGTGGCCAGTATCGCCAGGCCCAGTGGGATCACAACAATAGCCGGTCCGGGTGTGATAAGCATGATTATACCGATAATGACTACTGTGGTGCCAACCAGTAGGATTATTGCACGACGCAGACTGGTAAAGGTGTATTCATACAGTGCGTTTAAACGCGCCATGCCCACTGGCGACTCGCCCACAACCGATTCGTGTTTATTAATGAGCGAAGTCAGCACGCCTAATAGCAGGAAGGTACCAATCACGATTAACGAGGTGGTCGCGCTGATTTCATAATAATGCGCGATTAACATTTTGACACCAATAAAACCCAGAATGAGGGTAAGGGTAGCCCTGAGATAACGCAATTTGGTGATCGCTGCCGCCAGGAGAAAATAGATGGCACGCAAGCCTAAGATGGCAAAGACGTTGGAACTGAAAATGATAAATGGGTCGCGGGAGATTCCAATCACCGCCGGGATTGAATCCACTGCAAATAACAAGTCGGCACTTTCCACCATCAACAATGCAATGAATAGCGGGGTCATGGTGAGTTTGCCTGCCACACGCACAAAGAAATCGCCGTTGGCCATGTTGTCTGTATAAGGGAACAACCGCTTGGCGATGCGCAGGATAGTACCTGGTTGCGGATGTAATTCCGGTTGCTGACTGTCAAGCAGCAATTTTATTGCGCTAAACAACAGGATCGAGCCGAAGACATAGTTCATCCAACTGATTTCATTGACAAGGAAAACGCCAAGCACAATAAAAATACCGCGCATCACGATGGCGCCAATAATGCCCAGCAGCAACACGCGATGTTGGTAGCCAAGGGGGATTTTCAAGGCTTGAAATATCAGCGCAATAACAAACAGGTTATCCAGGCTGAGCGATTCCTCAACCAGATAAGCGGTGAGATATTGCGTTACGGCGGTTTTGCTGTCGATGGTCAGATCGATGGAATCACTGAACCATTTGTATTCATAGACAAAGTAAATGACCACGGCAAAACTCAAACCCAGCGTGATCCAAAAGGTGGATAAGGCTACTGCCTCGTATAAGGATAAATCCTGGGCCTTGCGGTGTAGTACGCCCAGGTCAAGAAAGAGCAATACGGCGATAAGTAGTAGGAAGAACCACCAAATCATGGGAGCCTGCCAGATAGTATTAACATGGGTGTATTTCGTTGAGAATTTTACGGCAAAACCAGAAACTGCCAATGACGCCATAGTGTATCACGACTAGAATAGGCCGATGGCAAAAACCAGAACAGTTTATGTATGTTCCGCCTGCGGCGCACAGACGCCGAAATGGGCGGGTCAATGTGCCGATTGTAATGCGTGGAATACCGTGATTGAAAGCATCGATACGTCCGCACGCACTGGCAATGCACGGTTCAGCGGCTTTGCACCGAGTAAAGATCTCGATAAAGTCCAGGACCTGTCGGCGGTAATGCCGGATGATGTCCAACGCCTGCCCACCGGGGTCAGTGAATTCGATCGGGTCCTGGGCGGTGGCCTGGTGCCGGGGTCAGTGATTTTATTGGGAGGCGATCCGGGCATCGGTAAATCAACCCTGGTGCTGCAAACCGTGGTGAACATCAGTGCGCAGGTGAAAACATTGTATGTCACCGGTGAAGAATCGCTGCAGCAAGTCAGTATGCGTGCGCATCGTCTCGGGCTTGTGCCCGTGCAGGTGCGGATGTTGGCGGCCACGCAGCTGGAAACAGTGTTGATGATTGCCCAGCAAGAACGCCCGAATATTATCGTGATCGATTCAATTCAAACCATGTACACTGATCAGTTGCAATCCGCGCCGGGTGCCGTCGCGCAAGTGCGTGAATGTGCGGCACAGTTGGTGCGGTTTGCCAAACAAACACACACAATCGTTTTCCTTATCGGCCATGTGACCAAAGAGGGTGTGCTGGCAGGGCCACGTATCCTCGAACACATGGTCGATACGGTATTGTATTTTGAAGGGGAGTCCGGCCAGCGCTACCGGTTAATTCGCGCGATCAAAAATCGTTTTGGTGCGGTCAATGAGTTAGGTGTGTTTGCCATGACGGATCGGGGCCTGCGCGAAGTCGCCAATCCTTCCGCGATATTTTTATCTCGGCATGAACAGGCGGTGCCGGGCAGTGTGATCATGGTGACGTTGGAAGGCAGTCGGCCATTGCTGGTTGAGGTGCAAGCCTTGGTTGATACCACCCAAGCGAATAATCCACGGCGTGTGACGGTAGGATTTGAACATAATCGGTTAGCGATCTTGTTGGCGGTGTTACATCGGCATGGTGGTATTGCCACTTATGATCAAGATGTGTTTGCTAACGTGGTGGGTGGGGTACGCGTCACGGAGACCGGTGCGGATTTACCCGTCTTGTTAGCCGTTGTCTCCAGTTTGAAGAATCGAACGCTGCCGCAGGACCTGGTGGTATTCGGTGAGGTAGGGTTGGCTGGCGAGATTCGTCCGGTACCCAATGGTCAGGAACGCCTCAATGAAGCACGTAAACACGGGTATAAAAAGGCCTTGATCCCCGCCGCCAATGCACCGCGTAATGGCATGGACGAATTAGAAATTATTGCGGTGAAAACGGTGGCTGAGGCGTTAAGTCATATTTAGTCGCGTTGCCGACAAGACTGAATCGCGCAGTGTGCAATTATTCGAGATAAAACTGCATTTTGATATTGCCAATTTGGATAACATCCCCTTCTTTGAGTTTGATACTGCGTTCACCGATGGTTTCAGTACCGACCATCGGTGAACCTTTACCCTCCAGGTGGGAAATAAAATAGCCGTCATTACGGCGTGTTATCACCGCCGTCGCAACACCGGGTTTACCCAGATTTGTCATCGAACGATTCAGACTTAAGGCCTTGCCAAGATTCTGGCCAGTGAGAATTTGCAACCAGCCTTGTTTATGGATCACCGCATTCGCCGGTGTTTTAGTCGCTGATTCCTGCAAATGATCACTGGCTGTACTGATATCAATGCTGGCAGTTGAATCATTCACTGACAGGTTATTATTCTCTTCATAACTGAAGCTCAGATTATGTTTACCCAGCCGTAACAGGTCGCCGTCTTTTAGCTGGTGCTGCGTAATCTTGTTTTGAAATAGATAGACGCCCTCGGTGTTCTCCACGGCCGTAATAATAGATTCATTACCATGGGTAGCAATTTTTGCATGGGTTGGAGCCACCGCAAGGCTGTCGATATGGATAAAGCAGGACGGATCGCTGCCAATCGTCACGGTTCCCTGTGTGATAGGGAAAACCTTGAGCACCTTACCTCTGAATGAGAGTGTCAGCTTAGACACGTATTGACCTGCCAAAGTAGAAAATCCTATATATATCGGAGAATTATAGACGCTGTTTAATGTTCTTGTACAACTCAAGTCAGTAACTGTCTATGTTTGCCCTTTAGATTTCGGCTAAATCGGACGGAGGTTTAATCTGTTGCCATTGTGGGTCAATTCGCACCATTTTTACCGCATTCTGGGTAGTTTGGACCACATCCATGGGGTAATCGGCAAGCCGCAGGCTCGTGCCGGGGTCGGGGATGTGTTCGAGATACTCAATGATGAGGCCATTTAAGGTCTTAGGGCCGTCGGTGGGTAAGTTCCAGGTCAGCAAACGATTCAGTTCACGGATACTCACCGTACCATCGACAAGATAACTGCCATCTTCTTGCAAGTGGATATCACTAGTGGTATTTGCTGGGTTGGTGGTGAATTCACCCACTATTTCTTCCAGGATGTCTTCCAGTGTCACCAAACCTAAAATATCGCCATATTCATCAACGATCATGGCAATCCGGTGTTTTTCGCGTTGGAAATTGAACAACTGGGTCTGTAACTGCGTGCCCTCCGGAACAAAATACGGTTCACGCACCATTTCCCGTAACGCCTCTTTATTGAACTGATCCGGGCGCTCAAACAATTTTAGGACACGGCGCAGGTGCAACATACCGACGATATGATTGATATCGCCTTCATACACAGGCAGTTTTGTATGTTGGCTCTCGGTTAGCTGGGTAACAATGGTCGCCCAGTCTTTTTCCAGGTCGATACCAACGATCTCGTTGCGCGGTACCATGATGTCATCCACCGTGACCTTTTCCAGATCAAGAATATTCAGCAACATTTGCTGATGGCGCTGTGGAATCAGGGTAGCGGCCTCATTCACCACGGTGCGTAATTCCTCCGTACTCAAATCAAAATTGGAGCGCTGATCTTCATTAAGCCCGATGAGCCTGAGTATGCCTTTGGTGATTTGATTGAGTAACCAGACAATCGGATAAAAGATTTTCAATAACGGTTCCAGGAGATATACGGCAGGAAAGGCAAAGCGCTCCGGCTTCATGGCACCAAGGGTTTTTGGGGTCACATCACAGAGGATGAGCATCACGATTGTTAGTATTACCGTTGCCACAAGTACACCCAGATCGCCGTGCGGATAAAGGCGCTGACCGATCAACGTGGCCAGCGCGGCAGCCAGAATGTTGACAAAATTGTTGCCTAATAAAATGACACCGATGAGTCGCGCTGGTTGCTCAAGCAGGCGCAAGGCAATAACGGCGGCGCGATGCTTTTGCTCTGCCAGATGCCGCAGGCGATAGCGGTTCAGGCTCATCAGGCTGGTTTCTGAGCCTGAGAAATATGCAGAGGCGAGCAACAGGAAGGCAAGAACAATGAATAGCAGGCTAAGCGGGATATCGTCCAAGCAGTATTAAGTCCGTGTCAGTCATGGGGGGTAATTAGACCGAGTGTTGTGACCTTACGTCAAGTCAAGGCCCTCATTAACACAGGGTTACTAGCGTTTTAAGATGAGTTCAATCACGATTTTGCTGCCAAAGTAGGCAAGCAGCAATAAAATAAACCCCGTGAGGGTCCAACGAATGGCGATTCGGCCGCGCCAACCAAATCGCCACCGGCCCCAGAGCAAGGTGCCAAACAGGATCCAGGCGCTGACGGAGAGAACAAATTTGTGGACCAGGTGTTGCTCAAACAGATTATTGATGTAAAAACCACCGCTGATTAATGACACGCTCAGCACAATAAAGCCCAAGGTCAGCAATCGGAACAACAAACGTTCCATGGTTTCCAGCGGTGGCAAGGCGCGCACAAAGCCACCGGGGTGTTTGTTATGGATCTGTACATCTTGTATGTACAACATGATCGCCTGTAACGCCGCGATGGTCAGCAGGCTATAGGCGGTAATTGAGGCCAAATGGTATTGCATTCCTTAATCTATGGAGGCTATCTCTCTCAATCACAGCAATATATTGGCAGTCGTCCGGGAGGAGGCAAGCACAAGATTGATGTGGTGGCAAATCGTGGCGATCGCAATATTTTAATTTCTCTAAAATGGCAACAGGTCGGTGGTACTGCTGAACAAAAAGTTCCGTTTGAGGTAATTTGCTTAATGGACGCAATGACCCAAAATCCCAATTATCAAAAAGCCTATTTAGTTCTTGGTGGAGAAGGTTGGACTTTGCGGGAATTTTATATTTCAGGTGATTTGCAACAATATATTCCCTATGGCAATCGAGTGGAGATTATCACCCTTGAAAGATTTATCATGAAAGCAAATATGGGGAAACTCTAATCATTGCTTCGCAACCCTAGCCCTATACAACAGCTTCTCGCCCTGCATATAGCCGACATAACGCACGATCGCCGTTTCTCCTTCTTCTATCTCATCACTATCTTCCATTAACTGATGCTTTTGCATATCATAAGCAACTTCTACCCCAACAGCCCCGATCGCCCTAATTCCCCATTTTTGCAAGAGTATATCCAAAGGGCGCAGTAATGGCAAAATGTTTTTGGCAAGCATATTTGGATTAACCTGAGCCGCATGAGCCGCCGATGGTAACTGCAAAAGTAGAGATTCTAATTGTTGAATAGTTTCTCGTTCAAATTGCGATCGCAGTTCTTCCTTTTGACGCTCTAACTTTTGTTGCAAAATTTGATATTCCTCTCCCAAAGTGGCAAGTTTTGAACTTAAAGATTCTGAATTACTAGAAATACTACTAGAAACATCGGTAATAATAAATTTAGGAATAAACTCATTTAACTCAATCTGTAATACTTCCGCTAACTTAGCTAAATCAGCGTAGCGCAAAGTCGCCGCCTTACCTTTGCGAAGTGTATCGATCGCCCGTCGTGATACCCCAGCGCGATCGCTTAGTATTTGAAAGCTAGATATCTCCGCTAGCTGCATCAATTGACGTAAAGTTTCAGTGCGATCGCCCATAGTTTTAGTACTATAGCGTTTTTTCAAATGAGTGTTACACAAATAATTTTTTAAAAGCCTTGCTTCGCAAGGCTTTTAAAAAATTATTTGGTTTTAAGTAGAGCGCAAAGCGCTATACCTAAAAGGAAGGACTAAGCAGTAAATCAGAATTTAAAGTCACAGCTAGATCCGTATTAGGATTAACAGAAGCGAGAGTTACGCTATCACGCCCTAAAAATAGACCGAGTAAAGTGCCGATACCAGCACCACCAAGAATCTCTTCAGTGGCGATCGCCCGATCGCCAGTTACCGCCGCGATCGCCGCCGCCGCCGCC
>JANNJI010000349.1:0-1649 GCA_031405795.1 Gammaproteobacteria bacterium | reverse complement strand
GATCATCGCGCCGTAGCTGTGCCCGACGACCTGCAGATCCCGCCCATAAAATGATTTATGAGGCATATATTTCTGTTGTGCATGTGGTTAAATGAGTGCGGCATGCATAACCCAGGTCGGGCGTTGGTGAAAATAGAAGAGTGGATTTTCAGAAAAAAGGCGTTTATGCTTCTTATGCTTTCGCTATGTCCAAGCATTGGAATTGCAGCAGGACCTTGACTTCAAACCGTAATCGACTGTTGATGATTACGAAATCATTTTAAGGATGTGCGATGCTACGTAATCTGTTTTTTTTAATAATCTGGATGTCGGGTATTGGCCTGACGCCTTCTTGCGCGACCGCTGTGATGAGTACTAAAATTGGCGTGACTTTGGAAATTGTCGATGAACAGGGTCGCGGAGTGCCTTACGCCACAGTCTGGAGGTATCTGTTGCCACGCACCAATCCGCTGGCGATTAATGCAGAGGATCTGTTCCGTATAACAACGCGCTATCAATCGTCGTTTGAATTTGCAGTCGGTGTTAGTAATAATAAGCCTGTTCCTTACCTTAGTGTTGATCCAATGGGTAATGAATCAGGTCGCTTCCATCGAGAAATTGATTATCGCTATGAAGAGGGCTCAGAGGCTAAACGCCCTGAGAAAATGTCCATCGGCTTTGCGATCATGAAACGTGGTTATCTTCCTGCGTTCGTCAATTTCGCGGTAACGAATGAATCAACATTATCCAGTAGAGTGGTGCTTAAAGTTGATCCTCGGCGTGTGCCGGAATTACAACCGTATCTTGTTAATTTCGAAAGGTTACGTTTTCAATTGTCAGATACTCGCCTCAATGAAGATATCTCTGAAAACAATTATCAACGCATCGAGCGGTTGCGCACGGAATTTGAAGCGACTGCACGTCAGGCACTTGAAGCTGGAGATAAAGGCGCCGCAGCCCGCATCTACGCTCGCCTGCAATACTTTCCATCAATACGCCTGATTCGAGGAAAACCAGCCGGTTTCTCGCAGGCAGAGCCTGCTTCGGAACAGTCCATCGCGTTTATTGAAAAAGCTTACGCGCTTGACCCCGCTAATCCGTATATTGCAGCGAAATACCTTTTCCCCCAGGGTACTATGCAGTATGGAGGTAAAAAATACGAAGCGAATAAAGCGAACGAAGAGCAGCGGCGCAACTTCAGTAAATACTTAAGTGCCTTACATGTGTTAATGCGTACTTACGGTGAGGAGATATGGCCTGCGTACCACCAGCTTTATGCACGTTGGTTACTCAAATCGAACGATCCGCGTGATCGCAAGCGCGTCGTTCCGTTATTGGAAGAGTTATATCGCGTAGAACCTAAGTTTCAGATGCGCGACATGCCGTCACCAAAACCTTGAACTACACGGTATAGAGCAGTTGTAAAAAAGCCGGATTCACCAGGCCAAAAAAACCGGGATCTACTATTGTTATTTGCTTTAGTGTTTGGCGACGTGATTCACGTCGTCTGTCGTTTTTTTATAAAAGCTGGTTATTGATATGCACCACCATGTGAGTGTAATAAACATTTTTATAGATCGGCATGAACACAACAACGTTCGATGACGTCGCGTAACAGTTGGATGGTGGGTTTGATCTGATCCAAGGCCAGATATTCGTTGGGTTGATGG
>JANNJI010000348.1:0-1120 GCA_031405795.1 Gammaproteobacteria bacterium | reverse complement strand
CTGTGACAGGCGCGACAAATGCCATTTGACATAGTTGTCTTGATAAACATTCTGCGTCTGTTTGCTGAAGGTCTCGTTGGTTTGCATGTCTGTGGTGGTAACAACAATATTGGTCAACTCCCCCGATAAGCGGGCATTGGTGCCAGTGAACTCATTCAGCGTCGTGACCTGCGTCACTGCGGCGCCGCTTGGATAATCGTATTTGGTTTCACTGCTGCTGACGAAATACGGGAAGTACGCCTGCCCTGCTGTGGCGAAAGATGACACCACGTTACTGGTGCGTTCGAGTATATATTGCGGCGCTTGCGTTTTAAAATCACTGCCGTATTTGGCAAAATTAATCGTGCCGGTACCGCTCACTAACGCAGTTTCGAGCAAGATCGGCATACCCAGGCTGGGATACACCGCACCAGTAACGCTGCGATTGGTAAGTGGAATCGTCACGGTGCCTTGCGGCGTGCGATCATATTTGGTCAGTGTGCTGATGCTCGACTGCCAGTCAAAGCGCGTCATTGAGGTGAATCCCAATAGACCACGCCCGAGCTGATGACTGCGCAGGTCATTATAGGTATAAGAATATTTACCAAAACCACCAATGCCGTTCGAGGCCTGGTATTCGGCGACCACGTACATCGCGCCGTTGATGCAGTGTTCGGGATAAGCGCAGGTAGTGCCTTGCACATAAATGGTTGGATCGGCGATGGGTTTATAGGTAATTTTTGTTTGGTTGCTAAGCCCATCGGTAACCTTCGTCAGGACATCCATCGCCGTGCCGCTACTTGCATACCAGGTGACACCGTCATCCGCACGATAGACCAGATCGCTGATGCCGTCGGAATTCAGATCGATCAACGCAAAACTGCCGTAGTTGTCATCATACGTGTCGCAATGTGGTGTGCCATTTTTACAAATGGTGCCAAGCCAGGTTTCACCGGTGTATAGTTCAAAGGAAGTACCGCGCGATACGTACGCGCGCACACCGGAATCGCTACGAAACATAAAATCGGCCTTGCCATCACCGTTGATGTCACCGAAGCGGATAGACATGAGGTCGCTGCAATCCGTGTTAGGGGCATTAGGCGCATTGGCACAGACATAGGAGTGAATTGGACTACCGGTA
>JANNJI010000347.1:0-3936 GCA_031405795.1 Gammaproteobacteria bacterium | reverse complement strand
GTGAACTTCCTGACGGGTGGACCGTTGTTACCAAGGATCACTCTTTATCAGCGCAGTGGGAGCACACGATCCTGGTGACGGAAGACGGCTTTGAGGTATTGACGCTGCGTGATGGGCAAATGTAGGATAGTTCTAGTGATGGAATATTATCTCGCACAAGTGAATACGGCCAAGATGAACGCGGAACTTGATGATCCGCTGATGTCTGGCTTCGCCCAGAGATTGGATGAAATAAACACCTTGGCCGACAACAGCAAGGGGTTCGTGTGGCGTTTCAAAACCGTGATGGGTGACGCCACCTATCTGCGGCCTTTCGACGATAAGCGAATTTTGTTTAACATGTCGGTTTGGGAAACGTTGGAAGATCTGAGGCACTATGTCTATCAGTCCAAACATCTTGAATTACTTAAGGCGAAGGAAAATTGGTTTACAAAATTAGCCGAGGCGCATCTCGCACTATGGTGGATACCGCAAGGGAGCCTGCCGTCGGTCGAAGCGGCCCTGGAAAAGCTCCGCTTGATACAGGCAAAAGGCCCGTCAGCCGATGCATTCACGTTTGCGAAGCCTTACCCAATGCCCCAACAAGGCGCCCCAGCCGACGCTGCCGCCACAGCAACGCAGCTAAACTTCCGTTAGCCGTCCCAAGAGACCCATGATCTCCAAAGACTTCCACATTGGCCTTGAGTTTTGGTGCGGCGAAAAGCGTTGGCGTTGCACAGACGTTGGTTCACGGGTCGTCGTCGCGATCTCGCTCGAACCCCACGAAGTCGTCACACTCACCACGTACCGTCATGATCCGAGCGTTCGAGTTGAGACAAAACGCATGACCAGAGATCCTCGTTGGCTGGTCGGGCCGCCTTATGGGGTCGTTGAGCACGTCTTTGATGAATACACTCTCGAAGCGTGTAGGTTGACCCAAGATGAGTAGCGCATTCAATGCGGCAGGCAGAGGAAATATTTATATAATGAATTCGGTGAATGACAAATTCAAAAAAATTAAAATATGAAAATAGATGTCCTACATGCCGATATAACTCAGTTGGCAGTCGATGCCATCGTAAACGCCGCTAATAATGCGATGTGTGGCGGTGGTGGCGTGGATGGCGCTATTCATCGTGCTGCAGGGGAACAGCTCTTGGCTGAATGTCGTACTCTGCAGGGTTGTGAGACTGGGCAGGCCAAATTAACCAAAGGGTATAAACTACCGGCAAAATATATAGTGCATGCAGTCGGCCCTGTTTGGTATGGCGGGCATAAAAATGAAGAGGAGTTACTCGCTTCTTGCTATCGAGAGTCCATAAAAATAGCCAATGAACACAATTTTAAAACACTGGCGTTTCCTGCAATCAGTTGTGGCGCGTACATGTTTCCAATACAACGCGCTTGTGACATTGCAATTGATGAGGTGATGCGTTCAAAAGAAAATACCACTTTAGAGCATGTGATATTTGCATGTTTCGATAATGAAGTAGAGAAAGCGTTAAAGAAAAGGCTTTGTAAATATGCACAACAAAGCTAATGTTAGCCACGATATCGCAACTCCCGACAGGTAGCAATAATGCCCAAACCACTGCCCTTACCCAAGCGGTTTTTGTTTTTATCATACATGGTAACAGTAGTCAGCTTCCTCCTTGCTTTGGCTACCTTTGTGCTTGCTCTCATGGGTTTCGTCAACCTATCTTGGATCGGCTTTCCTAGTGGCGCTGGCCAATTAACGGAATATGACAGGGCTACCCGAACCCTTCTGACTATTCTTCTATGGGGACATCTCGCGCTTGGTTTGTACTTTTTCCGCTTGGTCATTCCCGACCTCACCTTGAGAACCAAAGTCGTACGGTTTCTTATCACGTTAACTGCGCTTATTCTCTTGATAGCCTTCACTGAAATAGCTGTCCCTTGGTACTTTGTAAAGTATCTTGGTCTTGACAATGGGCATGGCGGTTAATGACGTCGTTCTGCCGTGTCTGCGTGCGACAGCATTGCATTACATTTAGCTTCTGCGCCAGTCAGTCACTATTACAAGGAACTCTGAATGTTTCGTAGGTAGCGTACCTCTTATTCCTGAATCAACGCCGCGATTTTTTGCTGAATGTCGGGGGTATCCCATTCCAGTCCACCAAACAGGGCGTAACGAATACTGCCTTTTTTATCGATGACATAACTGGTAGGGAAGGCGAATACCTGCCAGCGTTGCAGGGCGGCGCCATCTTTGTCGAGCAAGATCGGAAAATTGGTCTTAACTTGATTACGCACGAAGTCATGAATAATATTCTCTTCCTCCGCCATGTTCACGCCCAGAATCACAAAGGAGCCAGGACCAAAGTGATCCTGCAGGCGTTGCATCGATGGCATTTCAAATACACACGGTGGACACCAACTGGCCCAAAAGTTAACGAGCACCACCTTACCGCGCAGCGATGTCAGGTCCATGATTTTATGATCAAGCGCTGATAGCTTGAGTTCAGGTGGGACGGGATTGCCACGGTACTCGTTGAGTACGCGGTCTTTTTTGCCGTTGCGCGGTGCTACGTCTGATTTGATGGTGGGGACAGCGATTCGTGCGACAGGAGGCCCAAGTAATTTCATCGCCTGTTGCAACTTAACAGCTAATTGATCGCCTGCGGTTTTTTCAGCATCGGTGGCATCGGGGCGAAAGTAAAAACGATCACGCAAATTGGGTAAACGCCATAGCGCCACGCTACTGCCGCCTTTGCGTAAGGCCGCGACTGTTTGCTCCAGTTTCCAGAACCAGGGCGATTTGTCGGGTTGCAGGATCACTGCCGATATATTGGTTGCTTGCGCAATCGGCATGATCTCAGCGGCCTCTCCCGGGTCTGGTGTTTGGGTGAAGATAGTGGGGCTGACCATGATCACACCGCGCAAGGCGCGACTGCGTGGCTGCGTTAACTGCCATTGCCGAGTGCCACGCAATACCGGGATCACAGCGCGGCCACTCACCCCGACAATAATTTCTTTGCCGGATTTCATTGCCTCGGTAAGCAGAGCGGCATAAGCCGATGCGGGGATACGATCCATGCTGCTTTCCGTATTCGGTAGAAAATAGGATTCGGGTAAATCAATCAGCCAGCTTTCGATCCTCTGATGTGCCAATTGTTGGACAATGTGTTGGTCAATGGCTTGTGTACCGATTTCGCTGGGTTGCCAGATAAACAACTGTTTACCGGTGGCGGGAAAAACGCGCAGTGTGATCTCGGTTTTATCCGAAGTAATAACCGTGCGGTTATCGGCGGTAATGGCCATGGCGCTGCCAGACAGACAAACGCTGAAACAAAAAAATAAATATGCTGGAAGTATTTTCATGTTGTAATCATGGTGGAAATGATAAACTAATTCAACAAAGTTTACAGATATGACGAATAGGCCGTTGCGGGAGTAAAATTATGAGCAGATGGGAATGCCAGATATGCGGATTTATCTATGATGAGGAGTTGGGTTTGCCCGAAGAGGGGATTCCCGCCGGGACACGCTGGGACGATATCCCGGAAAACTGGCAGTGTCCTGAATGCGGGGTGGGCAAACAGGATTTTGAAATGCTGAAAGTGGGCTAGCTGAAATAGTATGTTTAGTAGAATGTTCCTCTATTAATTGAAGCGGAGAATCTAAATGACCCCCGATCTTGATATCAGCGCGCTTTTTGCCGTGTTTTATAACCGACTGCCTAATATCTTACTGTATATCATTGGTATCATCTATGCGTCCATGGCGCTGCGTCGTCATCCCAAACCGAGTCGATACGTCATTTTAGGACTTGGCATATTGTTATTGCAAAGCATAGGTTCGGGATTGTTTTTCAGCCCGCTTGCAGCAGAGCTGCGCAGTTCGGATGCTATTGGGTTAGTTAATTGGGCATTGCGGCTGATGTTTCTTGCCGGGATAGCGCTGCTGGTGGTGGCGGCATTTACTGATCGACCAGTA
>JANNJI010000346.1:0-3384 GCA_031405795.1 Gammaproteobacteria bacterium | reverse complement strand
ATTGAGGAACAGAGTGAATACCGTGATGCACAAGGTAAAGTGGTTAGCAGCATACCGATGGGTGAAGAGATCGAGGTGCATGTCAAACTGCGTTCCGTGGAGAAGGGTGGCGTGCAGAATGTGGCAATCGTCGATTTATTGCCGGGTGGTTTTGAAGTGGTGATGGATGCGACGCGCGGTACCAGTAATCGTGCCGCACGACCGAGCGCGCCAGCATCACAACCGGTAGCAGAAAATCCGAATGAACAGGGAGCTGAGCAACCGCCGTTGAATGAAGACGGTACTGAACCGCAGGAGCAGCCCTCACAAGAAGGTGAAGGTGGTGATGCGGACGGCATGGCTGCCCCTGACGCGCCGGTAACGTGGTATTCACCCATCACCAGTCCCAAGTCAACCTGGACGCCGGAATACGTGGATATTCGCGAAGACCGCGTGGTGATCTTTGGTACGGTGAGTGACTCGGCGCAAGAGTTTGTCTATCGCATCAAGGCCACCAACAAAGGCAGCTTTGTGGTGCCACCGGTGTTTGCGGAAGCCATGTATGACCGCAGCATCCAGGGGCGCAGTGTCAGCGGCAAGATCATTGTTGAAGCGAATAAATAAACGCAGGATAAAATGGCTATCGGCAGTTTTGCTGACGTCAATGCTGGCTTGGGGATTGATCCCCAAGCCTGCGTTACTGGACGGGGTGAGTTTTTCACAGGCGGTTTATGATCGGCAACAGCGCTTACTGCGCCTGACCCTGGCCAATGACCAGGCTTATCGGCTCTATGTGCCGCTGCAAGATATGGCGCCGTCATTGGTTGCCGCCACGTTGTTACAAGAAGATCAATATTTTTATTATCATCTGGGCGTTAATCCGGTTGCGGTGTTACGCGCCGCGTGGCAAACCTATGCGGGTGGTGATCGGCGTATCGGCGCATCCACTATTACCATGCAGGTGGCGCGCGTGCGTTATCGCATTGATTCACGCAGCCTGGCTGGCAAGTTAGAACAAATTGTCCGTGCGATCCAGCTTGAACGTCATTATTCCAAAGATGAAATACTGCAAGCCTATCTCAATCTGGTTTCTTACGGCGGTAACATTGATGGGGTCGGCGCCGCCAGTCTGATTTATTTCAACAAGAATGCCGATCACTTAAATTTAGCGGAGTCGCTGGCATTAACCGTGATCCCGCAAAGTCCGGCGCGGCGCACCCCGCGTGGTACCAGTGAGACACAAGACCTCACCGAGCTGAATGAGGCACGCAGCCGGTTGTTTGAAAAGTGGGTTGAACTTCATCCGCAAGATCGCCAGCAACAACTTGCCTTGAGCCTGCCGATGACGACACAGTTGCGATCCGCCTTGGCATTTCGCGCACCACATTTTGTGGACATGGTAGTGGCGGATCATCCGGCTGAAAAACGCATTGTCACAACGTTGGATAGCCCGCTGCAAAACCTGCTTGAACGCCAAGTTACACAGTACGTTGAGGCTAAGAAACGCATTGGTATTCATAACGCCGCCGTGATGCTGATGGATTACCGCACGATGGAGGTTCGTGCCTTGATGGGTTCAGCGGATTTTTTTTCCGATGTAATACAAGGCCAGGTTAATGGTACCCGTGCGCTGCGTTCACCCGGTTCGGCGTTAAAACCCTTTATTTATGCGTTGGGTATGGATCAAGGTGTGATCCATCCACTGAGCATGCTCAAGGACGCGCCGACCAGTTATGGCGGTTACAATCCGGAGAATTTTGATCGGCAGTTCGCCGGGCCGATCAAGGCGCACGATGCCTTGATTAAAAGCCGCAACCTGCCCGCGATACAGGTCGCCGCACAATTGTCACAGCCGGATCTGTATGAGTTTCTCAAACAAGCCGGTATCTGGTTGCCACGTTCCAAAAATTATTATGGTTTAGCGCTGACCCTGGGTGGCGCTGAAATGACGATGCAGGATCTGGTGCGACTGTACGCCATGCTCGGCAATGGTGGATTGCTCAAACCTTTACGAACAGTAACTGCCGATCCGATTACAGAAGGCAAACGCCTGCTGAGTGAAGAGGCAAGTTTTTTCGTACGCGACATACTCAAAGATAATCCTCGGCCCGCGCAAACCTTTCGCAACGAATGGACGCGTGATGTGTTGCCGGTCTATTGGAAAACCGGTACCTCACATGGTTATCGTGACGCATGGGCAATTGGTTTGTTCGGCCCGTATGTGCTGGCGGTGTGGATCGGTAATTTTGATAATGAAGAGAATCAGGCCTTTATCGGTAACGAAGCCGCGGCGCCGCTGATGTTTCAAATCATTGATGCGGTGAAATTTAAACAGCGTGGTCTCGTTGAACCGGATCTTGCCAGACCGATGAACATTGCCAGGGTGGAGGTGTGTGTGTTATCCGGGGATATCCCAGGGCCGCATTGTAAAAATACCATCGCCACCTGGTTTATTCCCGGGGTGTCGCCGATTAAGACTTGCGACGTACATCGTGCCATCTCAATTGATATACGTAGCGGCCGCCGTGCTTGTAGCAACAATGCGCCCAGTTCACGCATGGAGATTTACGAATTCTGGCCGTCGGATTTGATGCGGCTGTTTCGTCAGGCCGGGATACCGCGACGCATCCCGCCGCAAGAAAACCCACAGTGTGGACACCTGGATCATGTCAGCCATGGCAACCCGCCACGTATCGTATCACCGCAAACAGGTGTGGCGTACAGTTTGCGTTCTGCAACTGTCGGCAAACAAACCATTCCCTTGACTGCGATCACGGATGCCGATGCGCGTAACGTGTTCTGGTTTGTCAACGAAAAATTCCTGGGAAAATCCGCTGCAAGCGTACCGTTTCACTGGGTCGCCGCGCCCGGCGAATTTACCGTGCGCGCTGTGGATGATCAGGGCCGCGCGGATACGCGAGTGGTGAAGGTGATCGTGGTGGAATAATACTGCATGTGTTAAATCATCAGAGGCGACGAACAACACCAAGGAACCTCTAAATTAATCGTCATTTCGACCGAAGGGAGAAATCCGTTAATCTGCGTGTGAATGCGGCAGTGGATAAGACATGGATTTCTCGGACCTCACTCACGTTGTTCGCGACTCGAAATGACAAAAACCACAAGATTTCTCGTTTCACTCGAAATAACAGAGTAGAAAAATTCAGGGAAGTCCTGTTTCATTACTATTTTGTCATTTCGAGCAACGGGACGACTGCATGGAGGCAGGAGCTAGAGCAACGCAGGAGCGGTTGCCGAGAAATCTGTTACTCTGCGATTGGAGGCGATGCTGAGTAAAACAAGGATTTCTCAGGACCTCTATAAATCTTATTCCGTTGATTTTTTCAAATCCAATGATGCTGAATTGATGCAGTAACGTTGGCCGGTGGGTTGGGGGCCATCAGG
>JANNJI010000345.1:0-3055 GCA_031405795.1 Gammaproteobacteria bacterium | reverse complement strand
TGTAATGCTTTAATGCCAACGGGTGATGTTGTGCGTACCGATCAAAATTCGCCGTAAAGATGTGTTGTAATGTCGCTTCCATGTGATCGCTTTCCGTTGCTGGATTGGTTGATTCCTTCATCTATCATTAACAACATCTCCGTGTTGTTGATGCGGCACGTTGCTTTTCTAATTCATTTTTGTTCAACAGTGTATTAGACAGAATACTGCCTTTCCCGACTTATACAGAATTCTGTCTAAGTCAGGGGATTAATTGCTGAATTTCGTTGCTACTCTAGTGCAGGGCCAGGATAGTGTAAATCCGTTCTTTTATCAAGGTCGTCAGAATTTTGATAACAGCAACACCGGTAAGAAAGATAACTAAACATATAAATCAATTTGTTAGAATTGGTTACGAAAAGCTTTTATCGGGATGGTACATAATCCCCTTTGACACAAAGCAGCGCATTTTGGCGAATAACAGGCACAGCACAATGCCCTTACTGCCCAAGCCACTCCAAAAAACAAATGCAGAAACTCCTCACTCATATACGGGTTGATTCGATGAAACATTTCCGACTTTTAACAAAAGGGGCGGGTTAGGGATTTATATATTCGGTGCGTTTTAAATCCCCCCTCGCCCCCCTTTTTCTAAGGGGGGGAACAAAAAATACAGGTTCTAAGGGGGAAATAAAGCACATGGGTTCTAGGGAGGCAAGAGGAATACGATGCAGTTACATTTAGAACTGCCAATCCGCCTGTAGCCATATCTTATCCAGATCTCTCGACAGTACGAGGTTCCGTGCAACCACGGTGGCATTGCCGTCGCCGTCATAGCTGGCGTATTTAAACAGTAGCGTGAGTTGTTTGGCTGCTTTCCAAGCGGCGGAAAAATTAAGTTCGCTGCCATAATCGTAGTCGAGGTTGTCGGAGACGTAGTCATGGTAAGCGGCGAGCAGATTGACCGGACCGAACGCGGTGCCGACAGTAATAAAGCGGTCGGTGAGTCCATCGGTTGGGGTCGTCAGGAATTTGTCCGCCCAACCGTTGTGTGCGTGCAAGGTGGCCAGTGGTGTTTGTAATGCATATACACCATCACCGCTTAATACTTCATAGTGAAATTTAAACTGGATGCCGGTGATATCCATGCCAAACATGCCATAGAGGTAATCGGCATCTACTGTCGATGCGCCGTCTTTGTAATCGCTTTGTTGCGCATACTCTGCAGTGTATAACAACTTGCCGCTATCTATCGCAGTGCCACCATCAAAGCGTACGCCCAACGTTTTATTCGAGGTAGTGATGGGAAATGATGACTGACCCGGTGCATAGTCGAGCAAGTAACTGTAACCGACCAACGTTCCGGCCTTGATGCCCTTGTAAGCAAGATTGATCAACTCACCCTGCATCCTCACGTCGCTTAATGTCGGATGTTTTTCACTGAAGATGCGATTAACGTTAGTGACATGGGCAAAAGATAAGATCATCTCCGGCATGACGGTGCTGACAACGGAGAAGGCATCGAAGGTCTGTTGGTTCTGGCGCCAGCCGACGTCACCGACAAAACGATGATTGTCATACGTGATCACTTGGCGGCCATAACGCAGGGTGGTGTTTAACGGCGCTTTGTAACTCAGGTAGGCCTGGTTTACTTCTGTGTCGGCAGGATCGGCTACTACGGGATAAGTCGTGAGACCGTTAACCGTACTATTGTAACGTTCACTGCCAATGACATGGACATCCTCGAATTGTAGAAAAGCGTTGAAGTCAAAATAGTCGCCTGTCAAATAACCCAGCTGGGTACGCAGCGTCGAGGCGCGCGCCTTTTCACTAATGGCTTCTTGTTCCACCCACTCGTAGCGGTAACGTAATTGTCCCGAGGCCTTGCCGCCTGACAGGGCTTCGGCCAGCGATTCACCCGCTGACACCGGACCTGCAAGTGCGGCAAGACAACTTCCTACCAGTACTGACTGGGTGAAAACTCCAGGTCTATTGCACAACACAACTTTCTTCTTCATTTGATCTCTCCGACTAATTGTTAATGACGCTGTTGATTACGGTATAAGTTCCTGTCTTGTTAAATTTGATTTGCATCAAGCCACGGCCTTATTCTGCCGCGCATAGAGAAATTTCAACACTCGCTACGGTAGCGGTTGTACGCCGGATCATCGGTGAGCGTGAGGCGCACGCGCGGGCGCGGCAGATCGACGTCGAGGATCTGGCCGATGGTGGCACCCGGCCCATTGGTCATCATCACGATGCGATCGGAGAGCAACACCGCCTCGTCCACATCGTGAGTCACCATGATGGTGGTGCAACCGGTGGTGGCAACAATGCGTAAAATCTCATCCTGCAAGTGGGCGCGGGTGAGCGCATCGAGCGCACCCAGTGGTTCGTCGAGCAGTAATACCTTGGGTTGCATCGACAGGGCGCGGGCAATGCCAACGCGTTGTTTCATACCGCCGGAAATTTCATGCGGGTATTTCTGTGCGGCGTGATCCAACCCAACCAGTGCCAGTGCGTCGTGAGTACGGCGCTGCAATGTGGATTTTTTTTCCTTGTCGCTGAAGACACGCTCAACGGCGAGATAGACATTCTCGAAACACGTCATCCACGGTAGCAATGAATGATTTTGAAACACGACCGAGCGATCCGGACCTGGCCCGGCAATCTCACGTCCGGCGCAAATCAGCACGCCGCTGGAGGCTTCGTTGAGACCTGAGATCAAATTCAGCAGTGTTGATTTGCCGCACCCGGAGTGGCCGATGATCGAGACAAACTCGCCTTGGCGAATCGTCAGATTCACGTCCTGCAATGCGACAAACTGGCCACTGCGGGTGTTGAAGACTTTGTGTACATTTTCAATAATGACGTAACGTTGTTCCATGACTTACCCCTGATATTCGAAACGTTTAGCAATTAACACCAGCAGCTGTTCGAGTAATAACCCGACGATGCCGACCACAAAGATCGCAATAATGATGTGTTCAACATTCAAATTGTTCCATTCGTCCCACACCCAGAAGCCAAGACCGACACCGCCGGTGAGCATCTCGGCGGCAACGATCACCAGCCA
>JANNJI010000344.1:0-1958 GCA_031405795.1 Gammaproteobacteria bacterium | reverse complement strand
CAATGGATGATTTTTACCGACGCCGACCAATTGCCAAAACATAATGTCGTTACCATAAAACCAGACAGATGATATCTTGTATAAGCGATGCCGGTTTTACTGGCAGAGTGCTATCATAGATGTCTTGCCCCTGGTGTCACTGTGTTTTTCTCTGTACGTGGCCAAAGACACAGATCTTATTGAAGGATATTAATCATGAAAAAAATCGGCATTATTATTCTACTGACTACAGTGATTCATACCACTGGGTTTTCTTTTCAAAACGAACCGGATGGATTCGGTGGCATAAAATGGGGTACTGCAATTGTCGAGAATGTGCAGGAGATGTGGTCAACGTCTGTCAGTACAACCAATTCCGATATTGTCACGTATGAACGAAAAAAGGAAAACCAGCCGATTGGTTCCGTGAAACTGTCGAATGTCGGTTATGCCTATTATAAAGACAGGTTCTCTTATGCCCACTTGCAGTCTGACAATAAGCAAGCGCTTATCAAGACTTTTACTAGTCAATATGGCGCTGGTGAAAAGCTGGCTCCCGAGTTGGATTATTATCTCTGGCACGGTGTGGCGACGGTGATCGCCATGCGTTGTGAGTCGGCGGGCACTTTGTGTAATGTCAGGTTTTATTCAAGCCGTTACTTGAAGGAACTTGATGTGGTTATGCCGCATGCTATTTTATTTGAAAAGAAGCAAATAGATATAAAAGCCAAGGCGCTCTATACCGATTGTAGTACTAGATTTGAGAAATCGGGGAGCCCTGCCGACGTTTATTATGCAGAATGCGAAACCTGGGTGTATAAAATGTGGGAAGCCGGGTTAGAGCGGCTATATTCGGAATTTCGGGGTCGGCTTGGTCCAAATTGCCAGGACAAATTAGAACAGGCGCAGGCGGAATGGAAATCACTGCGTGATCGGGATTTTCCACTCAATGACGCCATATTAAATACCCGTGCGGGCAATGCACAAAAAAGTGCTGAACGCCGAACCGCGTATGTGATGGCGCGAGTGGATTATTTACTGAGTTTATTTTACGCCACACAAAATGCCGATCCCTTTGACCCCAAAATTCGTGAATGCATTGTGTTTCGTGCGCCAGAGAAATCAGCAATATCGGTGCGATAATGAGGTTTGCTTGCCTAAACCCGTTTTGAATAGCGCACCTTGGCGTCATACCGATCCATCGGTAAAATCCAAACCGGTTTGGAATACACACTCTCATTCAAGAAACGCATCTCATCTGCTAATTTGTCTTCCGGCAAATCAAAATACCAGGCCTTGCGTTTTCCTTCTTCACCCGGCGACCAGCGATAACCACGTTTCTTCAAGATATCTTTCATGTTGAACGGTGCGCCTTCAGCCCATAAGCGCACATCGGTACGCCGCGCATTGTCGAGCAAGCGTTTTAATACCGGCGCGCCGCTTTTGGGTAAAGTGCGGCTTAACAGTTCGATACCCGCCATGCAGTCTATTTGGGCACGGTGGCCTTCGTAAAAAAAACCAAATTTGTAGGCGAGATATTCCAGCTTCACGCCTTCGAAGCCCTCTACATTCCAATCCACGTCTGCCAGCGAACAGCCCCAGTTGACCTCTTTGAACTTATCCAGTTTCTTTTCCAGGAAGGGCCGATCAAACCGCGCATTGTGGGCAATGACGATCTCGGCGCTGTCCAACAAAGCAGTGACGGCGTCCCAGTTGATCGACTTGCCTTTGACCATCTCATCGGTGATGCCGGTGATGCTGGTAATAAATTCAGAAATAGGCATGTGTGGATCTTGAAATTCCGTGTAGGCGGGTAAAATGCGATAGATGTTGCCTGCCTCATCATACTCAAATGGCACCATCGCCAATTCAATGATCTTATCGGTATCCAGTTCCATGCCAGTGGCTTCGGTATCCAGATAGATGCCGATCTTTTTGGCGGTGTCATTCGCCGCATGATAGTGCGTGACCGGTTCGAG
>JANNJI010000343.1:0-3766 GCA_031405795.1 Gammaproteobacteria bacterium | reverse complement strand
GCCACCGTGGGGTCCACGTATAATGAGCGATAGGCAAGCTCTCCTGTGGCGGTGATCGAATGCGATACCTGCGGAGGAATCCACACAGCCTGTCGTGATGTCACATACCAGGATTGTTGACCGACGGTAATCTGCATGTTGCCTTTGACCGCATATAACAGTTGTCCACGTGGATGGTCATGCGCTGCAATACTATGCGGGTGATCAATATCGGCCATGGTTGCAACTATCGGCCGCAACACATCCAGTAACTGCCCTTCCTGTGAACCCGCTAACATCAACATCGTCAATCTCCAACCAAAAGAATGATTTGTCTTAAGAACTCAGCGCTCTCCACAATACAGCAAATTGGTTTCGCATTGCCGACATAAATAAAACCCCTGCCCGCGCTGGATGCGCCGATGCCGTTGTGACCCCAGTTCATACTGGCGACAGGCGCAGCGGTAGGGGTAACGGCGCAAGTTACGTTGCGGGATACCGCTGAGATCGTAGGTATGTTTACGCGTCGGCACTGCGCCGAGAATGTCCATCAACTCACCCCATTGCCTGCCATGCGGCCGGATGTTGCGTAACCCATACAACACGTCCGATACATAGTGGGCGACTTCATGGGGGATCGTATTCTGCACATTGTCGTCAAAATATTTGGCAAACAACCACGGGTTATAACGAATTTCCTGCGTACCCTGATAGGATCGGTACATACCCGCAGCGCGGCCCTTGAGATTGAATACAACCGGGATGTCGGCAATGGCGCGTTGCAGTTTTTCACGGGCCAGTGCGATATATTGATAAGTGGCGTTGACAACGACTTGTCTTTGCTGCGCCGTGATGGGTGCAATGAGGTCGCTTGCGGCTATTACTGTTTTTCTGTTTGCTTTAGGCATATTCACTCATCGCTATGTTTTATATTTCTGCGCAAGCCCTTGAGTGTACCGCGCTGGCCTTTTTTTTCCATGCGTTTTCGTTTGGCCGCTTTTGATGGTTTAGTTGGCCGACGTTTTTTACGTGTTACCGCCACACTTTTGATCAAGGCTTGCAGGCGTTGCAGGGCGGCCTCTTTATTCTGTTCCTGACTGCGATAATCCTGCGCCTTGATCACAATCACGCCGTCTTTACTGATGCGCTGATCTTGCAGTTGTAATAACCGTTCCTTATATATCTCCGGCAACGAGGAGGCGGGAATATTAAACCGCAAATGGATCGCCGTGGACAGTTTATTGACATTCTGCCCACCCGCGCCCTGCGCACGCACCGCATGCAATTCAATTTCACCTTCCGGGATGCTGACATGACTGGAGATAATTAACATGGAGCAATCTTAGCGTAACAGCGGCTCAAGGTCTGCTGTTTTTACCGGATAAATGAGCACCGCATGCAGTGGCACGATCTCCTGAAGTTTATCCACGTACTGGCGTTCTGCTTTGTCTACCAACACAATGACCCGCGCCTGTGGTGCATATTTTTGCAGGCTGTGCAGAAACACATCCAAATTGCTGACGTTGACACCCGCATAGTTATTACCGTAACCATAGAGAAAATCCGCCACGACAAACTCCGGTTGCCGCTGTTTTAATAATTGCAGCGCCTTGCGCATAGAACTCACCCGCACCTCATCGATCCCCAGACGGGCATACAACTCCGCCAGTGGTGGATGGCTGGGTGATTCGATGATGGAAAATACGGTTGGCATGAAAGTCGACTTATTTCTGCGGCATCTTCTTGTAGATTGATTCCTTGCCGGACCGACTGGTGACAATCCGCAACGCCCCATGATCCTCATCAAAGAAAAATACCGTGATGACATCCTTGCCCTTCAGACTGAACACGGCCGTGACCTGATCAGATGACACCACATACATGCCTTCAATTTTTTTATTATTCCTGCCCAGGTTCGCCACATCACCATTCGGAAAAAACTCCAGCCAGTCTTGTTCGGCACCGTCCGGATCATAGGTTAATTCCCACTTGCCATACACCCAGGCCTCAGCGGCGGGCTCCGCCATACTGGCGGAGACGCTGCTGACCATTATATATAGTGTCAATAACCAGGCTCGAAACATTGTTGATACCCCGAGGACGTTGTCTATTTATACCGGGCATTATTCCAGGTCTGGATAGCAGCTGTCCACTTGCGATGACGCTTCCTATCTATCATTTTCAGGTACATGCGCAATGTAACAGTTATTGGAAGACTCGAGATTCGACCGCGTCGCGTCGTTCCAGCCAAACGCAGTACGCGCCGGGATCATTTCCCTATTTCAATACTCCATTACCACATTAGAGGCCTTGCTTCATTCTTCCAAAAAATCCAGCGACGGAACTCCACATGGCTGCCATTACCAATCTGATATGGCTCATGTCTGCCGACATCCAGATCAATGATCGATAAAAATCCTGCGCAGGTTGTTGCAACCAAGCACTTGCCATCCGCGGATATATCAATATCACCGATGCTTGAGCCAATAAAATGCTGCCAGGTTTGTTTGCCGTCACGGCTAAAGGCGCGCAGATAGCCGTGGGCATCGCCAATAATAAACTCATCATCGCGATGAACACCGGCATAGACCCTGGCACCATCGTCTAATATCGGTGTCCGGCTGTCATGACTGTATGATTCCGTCGTCAACCCGGGAAGATATTTTGTGGCAACCCCTATGGTGATACCGTTATAGAAGTGACATGAATTAAAGGCGATGAGCTGACTATCACGACTGAATATGGCGTAGTGCGGGTATTCACTTTGATTGCCCACCTCAGCCACCAACTTCAGCTCCCTATCATAGACAAGGTGTAAACTATCTTGTGAACCCACCGCTATCCATTTACCGTCTGGCGATATTGCGCCATGCGCCATATCCAAAGAAACGGACAATGTATCTTCCGGGTATTCACATTGCAACCAGGAAAAATGTTCGGCCAGTGCCGTGACAGTCGGCAATAACCGCACACACTTCTCAGGCCACAATACATAGATTCCTTCACCACTGACCAACAACACTCGGTTACCCTCTGGAAACGGGATCAATTTTTCGGGTACTGGTGGTTTCATTCGCGCTGGTACATAACTGCCATCCGGGAGATCTTCATTGCCAATCGGCCAGGGACAAAAACATACTTGTGCGCCCATCCATCCCCGCGTAATGCTTACCCCCTGTTCCATGGCAACAGCGAAATAGGCATGATTCGGGCATACGCCAAAGAATTCCACGTCAGCGATCGTTGTCACGCGAGTATTATTGATGCGGACCACATAACCCTTCACATACGGCGCGCCGATCCTGGCCAATATGCTACCGTCATCGAGCAAACACACAACAGGGATACTTTGTCCTTGCTTCTCCAAAATGGGGATGAACGGCCCATGTGCGGGCGGCCATACGTCACGGAGATTTTTTATGTTACCACTGAGGTTGGCTTGGCGGACGGCATCGATGGCCTTACTGGCTAATTTTTCCAGATCCGCATCGTGCGGTGCCTCACCGGCGTTATCCCAACCGTCGCGCAGGCCTTTTTGCACAAACCGATTTATTGCCTCTGCATACGCATAGGTTTTATCTCGCCACTCTTTGTCGATACTGCTCATAGTATTCTTGTCTTCGCTGTTAGTATGGCGACAGATTGCCATTCGTAAGTAGTTTCTCGTGTCGGCGCCAATGGATTAACGATAGCCACGCCTCGGCAAATAATATATATTCACACACATGAACACAAACCCTTATTCTCCGCCGAAGACCATTGTCGACACAAAGGAATTTGTCAGAGG
>JANNJI010000342.1:0-2625 GCA_031405795.1 Gammaproteobacteria bacterium | reverse complement strand
CGTCGATCAGCCACGAGGCCGTGCGCCAGACGCTAAAAAAAACGACCTCCAGCCCTGGCGCAAACGCCAGTGGGTGATCCCGCCGAAGGCTAACGCCGAGTTCGTCAGCCACATGGAGGACGTGCTGGAGGTGTATGCGCGGATAATCATCAATTCGCTGTTCGGGATCGGCAATTTGCACCTCGGTTAAGGCCATAACTGCCTTTGCCCTGGCTTCTTCATCCGTCATTTGTGGCCTGTGAATTTGCAGAGCCTCTATAATTTGTTCTCCAATAGTGAAGACGGGGTTGAGCGAGTTCATCGGTTCCTGAAAGATCATGGCAATACGTGCGCCACGCATAGCAATTAATTGTTCTTCGCTTGCAGTAAGTAATTCAACTGGCGTTTCTGTTGCTTTTTCATTTGCGCCTGTTAGGTAAATTTTGCCTGTAGGATGGCTTGCAATATCGTTGGGCAGTAATCGCATTATTGACAAGGCAGTTATTGATTTACCGCTGCCGGATTCTCCCACCAGACAAAAAGTTTCACCCTGATTAATTGTAAAACTGATGTCATCAACGGCTTTAACGGTGTGATCACCCGTTTGCAGATAGGTACACAGTTTCTCTACTCGAATAAGCGGTTCGTTCATTTACGATTTCTTTTTCAGGAATGGATCTATGGCATCACGTAACGCTTCGCCCATGAGATTGTAGGCAAACACAGTCAGAAAGATGGCTCCGCCGGGGAAAAAGGCCATCCACCAAAAAAAACTGGCAGACTGCACAGCCTGATAAAGCATCTGACCCCACGAGGGATTATCAACCAGGCCGAGACCAAGAAAGCTCAGCGTGGCTTCCAATAAAATTGCTGAAGCCACACCAAAACTGGCTGCGACCAAGACAGGTGCGATACCGTTGGGTAACATATGTTTAAATAATATAGAGCGTAAGGGCAAACCGCAGGCGATCGCGGACTGAACGTATTCCATTTTACGTAACTTTAAAAATTCCGCACGCACAAAACGCGCGTAACCCGTCCAGGTAGTGACACCGATGATCACCATCATTAAATACAAGCTGCTGCCAAAGAAGGCCACAAAAGTCAGCAACAGAAAAAGTGTCGGGATCGCTTCGAATATCTCAACTAAACGCATACCCAGCATATCTACGATGCCGGACATATACCCCATTAACCCGCCCAAGATCACCCCGATCAGCATGGCGATACCAGTTGCGACGAAACCGATACCCAGTGCAATCCGGCACGCGTGGATCATCCGGCTCAATACGTCAGCACCGCTTTGTTCTGTACCAAACCAGTGTGTGCGATTGGCATTAATCAGCGGGGCTTCCATACCTGTTTCACCGTAATCGCGCAAATAATCTTTTGCTGAATAAGGGATCGGTGCATTGATCGCCCATTCGACTTTGCCTTCTGCTTGCAATACACGGTATTTTTCATAGACCACAAGTTGTGGTGGGTTCACAAAACTATAACTGATGATAATGGCTAACACGACAACACTCATCAATGTTAGCAGACTGAATAATAAGGATTTTTTCAAATACAATAATACAGCGAACGTCAAGAAAACGACCAGGATAATTATATCTGCCGGCGTTAAGTACTGAAACAGCGGACTGGTGGTTACACCGTTTGATTTAAGTAAATAGGGATGAGAGCTTGCAATAAACGGTGCAAACACGGCGAAAAAAGCAATAATACCGATCCATAATAAACCAAAACGTGCTGTCCAATGTCGAAACGCTTCACCAAGCACGCGACGGGCATAACCACTGCTGGCATGTGTGACTATCTTAGTCATAACTTACGCGTGGATCGACAAGTGCATAGACTACATCCGCAATCAGATAACCGATCAAGGTTAATAATCCAGTAATCAATGTTAATGACAAGACTAATTCCCGATCTCTTGATTTCACCGCCTCAACGCCTAATTTACCTATGCCGTCGATACTGAAAATACTCTCAACGATGACAGACCCCCCCAATAAACTGGGTAATAATGCCGCTGAAACGGTAACCAAGGGAATAAGACTGTTACTGAATACGTGTCGCCATAAGATATCTGTTTCGGTAACTCCCTTGGCACGTGCTGTGCGCGCATAATCGGATAGCAGATTTTCCAACACTGCAGTGCGCGTGAGTTTTGTGAGAAATGCAAAGCTACCATAGGTATAACATATTATTGGCAAAATCAAATGCCATATCCGATCTAACAAAAATCCGCGAACGAAATCTCCTTGCAAAGTCTGCATAGCAACTATTCCACCCAGCAACATACCCAACATTCCCATGGTCAAGGTTCGGAAGCTGGCATATTCCATCGTGCCCAGACCGTACAGTAAAGCTGCAATACTCAATGCAATCAGTGCTTTTATTAGCCAATGCGGCTCACCTGCCATATGACTGGCGAATATCCAACCCAGCACTAAACCCAATATCCCCAGCACGAGCGCACCCAACAACCTCGGGCTGGTGGG
This sequence comes from Gammaproteobacteria bacterium, assembly GCA_031405795.1. Lineage (GTDB taxonomy): Bacteria > Pseudomonadota > Gammaproteobacteria > UBA6429 > Thiohalophilaceae > JACQBC01. The sequence goes on along the minus strand of JANNJI010000342.1, from coordinate 139 downwards.
CTATTGGAGCTTCAACGATGGTGCAGGCACCAAGGCCACCGACTTCTCCGGCTCCGGCAACACCGGCACCCTCACCAATGGCCCCGTTTGGTCCGGCGGCAAACTCGGCGGCTACGGTCTCCGCTTTGATGGGACGAAT
>JANNJI010000341.1:0-2398 GCA_031405795.1 Gammaproteobacteria bacterium | reverse complement strand
GATGTTTCGATACAATCACCGCAGCAACGGACCACGAGTGATTCAACCATATCGATAGCTTTAGCATTTAGGTGAAAGTAAAACCCTGGGATAGTCTTTTCTTTGTGCCTGTTATGGAGCAGAATCACACAATGAATAAGAATGAACCGGGCCGTTCGCAATTTACCTTACTTTACGACTTTTATAACCTGTCGTATAACAAGGTAGATTGCGAACGGTTGTCTATATAACTGTTATGTACATTCATGAAGCTCGCCATCGCAACAATTCTGTCGGTATTGGTGCTCAGCGCCGCGGTCGGTGTGGGCGCTGAACCCAAAGATCGCTGGGTTAAGGTCGAGGGAGGTAGCTGGGCTCCATCCGCGGAGACAATTGCAAAAATCAAAGAACAGATTGAATCTTTTGTAATGACCCAGGCCAAGATCGAAGGACGCGAGCTCCAAGAATGGAAGAGCTACACATTCCAGTATCAGGGCCAAGAAGAACATACCAAGAAGTTGGTGTTCGTTAATGCCTTTTGCGTCAGCAACAGCACGTGGCAAGCAAGCAAACAGCTGGTTCTGGTATTAGATGGTGGGACATGTTTCTTTAACGTCAAATATGACCCAAAGAATAACCAGTTTTTTGAGCTTCTCATAAATGGCGAGGCATAAACAGCACATAACAATTCGTTCAAGCGGACGCGCCAAAAGCGGCGCGCCGCTTAACTCAGAGCCGTTAGGCCTTCAGGCATGAGCGAGATCGAAATCGAAATCGTTAAACAGCTCTACGGGGTGCATTGGGGTGAGGTCTCGGATCGTGTGAAGAAACTCGTTCCATCCGAACAAGAGGCACAAACGCTCGTAAAGGCCCTTACGCAACATCGCGGATGGAGAGAACGGGTAACCGCGGCAAAAATCATTGTGGCATACCAGCTTAAGGAACTAGCCTCAAACCTAGTAGCAACTTTTCGTAATGGTCCCGAATACTATACGTGCCGCGCTTTCTCAAGAATGGTCGCGGAGACTCTAGATTCAGATGGAATTCCACTTCTGGAAGAAATGAAACAAAATTGCCAATCGGACGATTATGGAAACAATATGGTCAAGGTAATCAATGAAGAAATCCAATCAATCAAGAAGGCCTAACCACCGGTTCCAGGCGACGTCGGCGCTACCGCGCCGCCGCGCCTGAACCAGAACGTTAGCCGCTTAAGGCCAGAGACAATACATGCGTCGATTTACAGAACAAAATGAACTCATCCGCTTTGCGAGCGAATTCGTTACTACGCGTATTGAAGCCCTGCAAAAAGATGTAGCGCATTGCCTGCGCGAGCCATACGCGCCCTTTCCGGCAATTGTGTATTGTTTCTCTACGGTCGATCTTCTTGGTGCACTGTGTGCGGGGGATGCATCTAAAAAGGCGCAAACGTCTAAGCAGTCCTCCGACTACATGCGTCGCTTCATGCAATACACAGAAGAGCAAACCAAACTACTAATGGAAATATTTCGGCACAAGATTGTGCACTTAGCCCAACCGAAGGCCGTAAGTGAATATGGCGGAAAAAAAGTGGCGTGGCGTTACTGGCATGACAACGCTGACCGACACCTAAAACTGACAAAATTGAATGAACCAGCTCAAATTCAATTAACATCGTCGTGGGTAATTTCCGCCGATCATGAATTCGAGTTCAGTATATTTCATCTTGTAAAAGACATTGCCGAGTCGGTGCAGGCGCCAAGTGGGTACCTCCACACACTTAAGTCAGACACAGACCTACAAGATCGTTTTGAAAAAGCGTTAACGGGTATCTATGAAACTGGTGGCTGAGTCCGCGGCTAACAACGCCATCAACGCGGACAGTGAAAAGCGGCGCGCCTTCGTCGCCCTGCTTTTCACTGCCGGTTTTATGACGAACGTTAGCCGCCTACAACCTCTATGATCCTCCGCCTGTTTTGTCCAAAATGCGCGTACGTAGCCGCAAAGGAAATGCATGAGAAGGGCTTCTCACGAATCACTATCGACGTACCGATGCCTGTATCACATCCAACAGATGATGGGCGGTATGAAGTGCGTTGCGCCGCTGGACATGTGAGCACCGTAACTGTAGACAATCTAAAGTTCGAGTTGCTGTTTGAAATGGGATTGAATGCTCTGGTTGATGGATATCCAAGGGATGCCGTTTCGTCATTTGCATCAGCACTCGAACGCTTCTATGAATTCTATTGGCGTGTAGCAACTGTGTTCCATTCAATTCCTCAAGATCAAGCCGACTTTGTTTGGAAGGTTGCCGCCAAGCAATCAGAGCGCCAGCTTGGGATGTTTGTTACAGCTAGTCTGTTGATGACAAAGCAGTGCCCTGCACTCTTAAATTCAGATCGGGAAGTTAAGTTCCGCAATGACGTCATTCATGGCGGTT
>JANNJI010000340.1:0-7595 GCA_031405795.1 Gammaproteobacteria bacterium | reverse complement strand
CGCGCGCGGCTTGGTGGTGCTTGGTTTTCCCAGCAACGACTTCGGGCGCCAGGAACCGGGTGCGGCAGCGGATATTGCGGAATTTTGCGAGCGAACTTATCAAGTGACGTTCCCGATGTTCGAGAAATCGAGCGTTCGGGCGGCCAACGGCAATCTTCTTTACGACCAGCTCGCGACCCTTTCCGGCGAGCGACCACAGTGGAACTTTCACAAGTACGTAATCGACCGTAGCGGCAAGAAGGTCTCCAGTTTCGGCAGTTCCACCTTGCCCGAAGACGCGCAGTTGGTTAGGCAAATCGAAGCGCTACTCGCAGCCGGGGTGATGGAGTTAGGTGCCACCGGACGCGGTGAGCACATGGAAATTGCAACCTACATGGCGCAGGCGGTGAGTTCCGAGATGTCGGGAAATGTCATCGATTTATGCCCGGTTGGTGCACTGACTTCCAAACCTTATCGTTACACGGGTAGGCCTTGGGAAAATACGGCACTGGAAAGTATCGCACCACATGATTGTGTTGGTTCTAATCTTGAACTAGACGTGCGGCGTAATCACGTGATGCGGGTATTGCCGCGTGAAAATGAATCCGTGAATGAGGTCTGGATATCAGATCGCGATCGTTTCAGTTATACCGGGCTGTACAGCGGGGATCGCCTGCAACAACCGATGATCAAACAAGGTGAGTTTTGGCGAGAAGTGGATTGGGAGACCGCGCTTGGTTATGCCAGCGAAGGTTTGCAACGGGTCATTGCGGCCAGCGGTGCGGATCAGTTTGGTACTTTAGTGTCAGCCAGTTCGACCTTAGAAGAATTATATTTATTGCAAAAACTCCTGCGCGGTCTGGGCAGTAACAACATCGATCACCGCTTGCAACAATTGGATTTTAGTGATCAGAGCATAGCGCCGGTTTTTCCATATCTGGGTCAGGCAATCGCCAACCTGGAAAATAGTAATGCGGTATTGTTGATCGGGTCACATACCCGCAAAGATCAACCGCTGATCGCACACCGCCTGCGTAAGGCTACCAAGCGCGGCGCCAAGATCAGCATGATCAATTGTGTTGATTACGATGCAAATTTTCGTTTGGCAGAAAATATTGTGGTGCATCCGGACGACATGCCTGCACAACTGGCTGCTGTGGCCAAGGTATTAACGGAACTGACTGGCAAACCTGTGCCAGCGCAATTGCAGACGGTGGTGAGCAGTGCAACGGTCACCACCGCACATCGACATGTCGCCCAACAATTACATGAAGCGAATAATGCCACGGTGTTGCTGGGCATGCAGGCCATGGCGCAACCGAATTTTTCCGCGTTGCGCGCCTTGGCGAATTTTATTGCTGAATTGTCGGCCGCGCAGTTGGGTTATTTGCCGCAAGGCGGAAACAGTGCTGGTGCCTGGTTGGCGGGGTGTGTGCCGCACCGTGGCCCCGCAGGCGCAGCTGTGACGCCGGGCAAACATGCCATGCAAATGATGAGCGAAGGGATGAAGGCGTTGCTGTTATTCAATGTCGAGCCGGAATGGGATTGTGCAGATGCGGTAATGGCATTGCAACAAGTGGAGGCCGCGGATTTTGTGATCTCACTCAGTCCCTTCGTGACCGAGACGATGCGCCGTTACGCGGATGTGTTATTGCCAATTACGCCGTTCACTGAAACCTCTGGCACCTATGTGAATGTGGAGGGGCGCTGGCAAAGTTTTACGGGTAATGTCTCACCCCTGGCAGAATCGCGTCCAGGCTGGAAGGTATTGCGGGTGATGGGTAATTTCCTGAAACTGGCGGGTTTTGACTATGTCACCTCCGAGGAAGTTCGCGATGCGGTGGATACCTTGACGGATAAGATTACGATCAGTGCGCGCAGCGAAATAGCTGCCGTCAAAATGAATGCCGACAAACCCAAGCTACTGCGCCTTGGTTATATCCCGATGTATTCCGTAGATATGCTGGTGCGCCGTGCGCAACCCTTACAGCAGACGCAGGATGCCGCGCATGACATGCTGGCGATCAATTGTGCGACCGCTGCGAAACTTGGCTTACTCAATAAAAAAACGGCAAAGGTAAAACAACACGCAATAACCGTCAGTTTACCTATATATATAGAGGAAGCGATTCCCGATGATTGTGTTTTAATTCCGCAGGGTACCCCGGCGAACATGAGCCTTGGGTTGAGTTATACCGGCGTGGATGTACAGGCAGAGTAAGGGCAGCGTATGTGGCAATGGCTAGTTGAAATCTACCAAAGTTGGCAACCCGTAACAGGGATCGTGACGCACATATTGATGATTACCCTGCCGCTGTTTGTCTGCGTGGCCTATCTGACCTATGCCGAACGCAAGATTATCGGCTATATGCAGGTGCGGATGGGGCCCACCCGAGTGGGTTGGTATGGTTTGTTGCAACCCTTTGCCGATATGTTCAAGCTGATCTTCAAAGAGATCATTATTCCCAGTGGCTCCAACAAAATATTATTTTTGCTGGCACCGGTGATTGCGTTGGCGGCGGCGGTGGCGGCTTGGGCAGTGATCCCCTTTGATGCGACCCGAGTGTTATCAAACTTGAACGCCGGTTTATTGTATGTCTTGGCCATTACCTCGGTGGGGGTGTATGGCGTGATCATCGCGGGTTGGTCGTCCAATTCCAAATACGCCTTGCTCGGTGCGATGCGTTCCTCAGCGCAGATCGTTGCTTATGAAATTGCGATGGGGTTTGCGCTGGTCGGTGTGTTGCTGGCCGCTGGTAGTATGAACCTGGGTGAAATCGTTACGGCGCAAAGTGGTAAACAGGGATTTATCAATTGGTTTTGGTTACCGCTGTTGCCGTTGTTTGTGATCTATTTTATCTCTGGCGTGGCGGAAACCAATCGCGCTCCATTTGATGTGGCGGAAGGGGAATCCGAAATTGTCGCGGGCTTTCATGTGGAATACTCCGGTATGGCCTTTGCGGTATTTTTTCTGGCGGAATATGCCAACATGATTTTGATCTCGGCCTTGGCGGCGGTGATGTTTTTGGGCGGCTGGTTATCACCCGTGCAGGGTTGGGTGTCGGATGCAACATTGGTAACGCCGTATGTGGGCTGGTTGCTGGCTGGTGGTATGCACTGGTTTATTTTTAAGATTTTAATTTTCCTGTTTTGTTTTCTCTGGTTTCGCGCTACGTTTCCGCGTTACCGTTACGATCAAATTATGCGTTTGGGTTGGAAGGTATTTATTCCCATTACTATTGTATGGATCGTCGTAGTGGCTGGATTGGTACTGGCTAAAGTGGGTCCCTGGTGGGCCGCAGTGGCATAACACAAGATGAGTGACGAACATGAGTAGTGCCGGGCGTGTGATTAAAAGTCTGTTTCTGATTGAGCTTGTTAAGGGCTTAATGGTGACGCTGCGGCACTTTTTTTTCGTACGCAAAATAACGTTGCAATACCCGGACGAGAAGGCACCGATCTCACCTCGCTTTCGCGGTTTGCATGCGTTACGGCGTTATCCGAATGGTGAAGAGCGTTGCATCGCCTGTAAACTGTGTGAAGTGGTGTGCCCGGCACTGGCGATTACGATTGAATCAGAACAGCGCGCCGATGGCAGCCGCCGTACTACGCGTTACGATATTGATCTGACTAAATGTATTTTCTGCGGCTATTGTGAAGAGTCCTGTCCGGTGGATTCCATCGTTGAAACGCATATCTATGAGTATCATGGGGAGCAACGGGGCGACTTATATATGACTAAAGAAAAATTGCTGGCCGTGGGTGACATGTATGAGGCACAGATTGCCGCCGCTCGCAGCCAGGATGCGCACTACCGTTAACCACTGAGATAAAGACATAAACCAATGGGTGTTGAAAAAATTCTATTTTATCTGTTTGCAGCGCTGATGCTGACCAGCGCCACAGCTGTGATCACGGTACGGAATCCGGTGCGTGCCGCTTTATTTTTAGTACTTACCTTTATTTCCTGCGCGGGCATCTGGTTATTGTTGGAGGCGGAATTTTTGGCGATGGCGCTAGTCCTGGTGTATGTCGGGGCGGTGATGGTGTTATTCCTGTTTGTGGTCATGATGCTGGATATTAATATCGCTCGCTTACGCGAAGGATTTATCCGTTTTCTGCCGATTGGGATTTTAATTGCAGTATTGATGACAACCTTACTGGTATTGGTAGTGGGACCTGAGACCTTCGGTCTGAGCAAGATCGCTGAGCCCGCGCGGCATGCGGCTGGCTATAGCAACACCAAAGAATTAGGCGCAGTGTTGTATACAGTTTATGTCTACCCCTTTGAGATTGCCGCAGTTATCTTGCTGGTGGCAATCATCGCAGCGATTGCGTTGACCCTGCGGCGTAGAGAAAATACGAAATATCAAAACCCGGCTCAACAGATTGCGGTCAAACGTGATGAACGATTACGTATTATCGAAATGCAAACCGAGGAAAAGAAATAACATGCTTGCCTTGTCTGACTATTTGATATTGGGTGCGATACTTTTTGGGTTGAGTATTGCGGGTATTTTCCTGAATCGTAAAAACGTGATCATTCTGTTGATGTCGATTGAATTGATGTTGTTAGCGGTGAACATGAATTTCATTGCGTTCTCGCGTTATCTCGGAGATAGCGCCGGGCAAGTATTTGTATTTTTTATTTTGACGGTTGCCGCTGCCGAGTCGGCAATCGGGTTGGCGATTCTGGTGGTGTTGTTTCGTAACAAACACACCATCAACGTCGATGATTTAAATCAGATGAAGGGTTGATGGATGTTTGACAACATGACCAACGTCTATTTAACGATTGTGCTGGCACCGCTGGCAGCGGCGATCATGGCGGGATTGTTTGGTAAAACCATTGGCCGTGCCGGAGCGCATTGGATAACCATCATCGGTGTTGGCCTTTCATGTTTATTATCATTGTATGTCTTTAAGCATCACGTGTTTGATGGCGCCGCCAGCTACAATCAATCCGTCTACACCTGGTTGATCAGCGAAGGGATTACCTTTCAAATTGGTTTTCTGATCGACAAACTCACTGCGGTGATGTTGGTGGTGGTGACATTTGTTTCGTTTACGGTGCATGTTTATACCGTTGGCTACATGCGCGATGATCCAGGTTATCAGCGCTTTTTCAGTTATATTTCCTTGTTCACCTTCGCCATGTTGATGCTAGTGATGGCCAATAACTTCATGCAGTTATTTTTTGGTTGGGAAGCGGTGGGCCTGGTTTCCTATCTGTTAATCGGCTTTTGGTATACCCGCGAATCGGCGATCTTTGCCAACCTCAAGGCGTTTTTGGTCAACCGGGTTGGGGACTTTGGCTTTATCTTGGGTATTGCAGCGGTGTTGTTATATTTCGGCAGTTTGGATTACGCCACGGTATTTCGGAATGTGGATGGTGTCAGCGATAAAACCATCGAGATCATCGCGGGTTATAAGTGGTCGGTGATCACCGTTATATGTATTTTATTATTCATTGGTGCAATGGGTAAGTCGGCACAATTCCCGTTACATGTGTGGCTACCGGATTCCATGGAAGGCCCAACCCCCATTTCTGCCTTAATCCATGCAGCAACCATGGTGACTGCGGGTATCTTTATGGTGGCACGCATGTCGCCGCTGTTTGAATTATCAGAGGCAGCATTGAGTTTTGTCATGATCATCGGCGCGATCACCGCCTTGTTTATGGGATTGCTTGGCCTGGTGCAACACGATATTAAACGCGTGGTGGCCTATTCAACCTTGTCGCAACTGGGATACATGACCGTGGCGTTGGGCGCCTCTGCGTATGCGGCGAGTATTTTTCACTTGATGACCCATGCCTTTTTTAAGGCACTATTATTCTTGGCAGCGGGTTCAGTGATCATCGCGATGCATCATCACCAGGATATGCGGCAAATGGGTGGGTTACGTAAATATATGCGTATCACCTGGTTGACCTCGTTAATCGGCAGTCTGGCGTTGATCGGCACACCGTTTTTCTCTGGCTTTTATTCGAAGGATTCGATCATTGAGGCCGTGCAGCATTCTAATGTTGCAGGGGCGGGATTCGCGTATACGGCGGTGCTGCTCGGGGTGTTTGTGACGGCCTTATATAGCTTCCGTATGTATTTTTTAGTATTTCACGGCAAGGAACGCATGGATGAACACACCCGTGAACATTTACATGAGTCTCCTTGGGTGGTGACGTTGCCGCTGATTGCCTTGGCGATTCCATCCGTGGTGGTCGCCTGGTTTTTTGTCGAAGAGATGGTGTTTGGTAAATTCTTCGGCAGTGCAATCTTTGTTTTGCCCAAACATGATGTCTTGGCACAATTGCCCGTGCATAATTGGGTGGATATGGCGCTGCACGCCATGACCACGTTGCCCTTTATATTGGCATTGGCGGGTGTACTGGTTGCCTGGTATTGTTATTTAATTAACCCACGCGTCCCGGTCTGGTTTGAGAATAAATTTTCAGTTATCCATAAAATACTGGTTGAGAAATATTGGTTTGATCAATTGTATCAATCGGTTTTTGCCGCGGCAGGTCGTGGCATCGGGCGGGTTTTATGGCAGGCAGGTGATATGCACATCATTGACGGTGCCATGGTGAATGGTTCTGCCAATTCGGTTGGCCGTTTGTCACGTGTGATGCGCTTGATACAGTCAGGCTTTTTATATCATTACGCCTTTGTCATGATCATTGGCCTGGTCGGCTTGCTGATTATTTTTGTGCCTGGTTTGGCGCTGAAATTACTTAACATAATAAAACTCTAATGATACAGGTTGCCCAGGATGTTTGAAAATTACCTCCTCAGTTTACTCGTCTGGACACCGATACTAGGCGGTATCCTGGTATTGGCCACGGGCGGGGATAAAAATTCTGCTGAGGCACGGGTGCTGGCCTTAGTGTTCAGTATTGTTACCTTTGCATTATCTTTACTGGCCTATCAAAAGTTTATGCTTGGTACAGCACAGATGCAATTTGTTGAATTGTATGAGTGGTTTAATCTCGGGTCATTACGTGCTTATTATCACCTGGGTATCGATGGAATCTCCTTACCACTTATTGTTCTGACAACGTTTACCACCGTCATCGTTGTGATCGCGGGTTGGGAGGTCATTCAGTTCAAAGCGGCGCAATACATGGCGGCGTTTTTGATCATGGAAGGATTAATGATCGGTGTTTTTGCCGCGTTAGATGCGGCGTTGTTCTACGTGTTTTGGGAATCGATGTTGATCCCGATGTTTATCGTTATTGGCGTCTGGGGTGGGAAGAATCGCGTCTATGCAACGTTCAAATTTTTCTTGTATACCTTCTTTGGTTCGGTGTTCATGTTGGTGGCCTTGGTGTATCTGGCGAATAAGGGCGGCAATTTTGAAATATTGCAAATGTATGCGACGCCACTGACCCAGCAGGAACAAATTTGGATTTTTCTGGCGTTTTTAATCGCCTTTGCGGTTAAAGTGCCAATGTGGCCGGTACATACCTGGTTGCCGGATGCACACGTTGAAGCCCCGACAGGTGGCTCGGTAATATTTGCGGCGATCATGTTGAAAATTGGTGGTTACGGTTTCGTCGGTCAGCATCGTGATCACGGTCTGCACCTTGCCGGCCAGGGCCGCGGGCGTTTCGGCCC
>JANNJI010000339.1:0-5252 GCA_031405795.1 Gammaproteobacteria bacterium | reverse complement strand
GTTAAAGAGTTGCTCGCCGGATAATTCAAGTGGTATAGCCAATGCCTCGGCTTTATATAGTACGGGTAATTCACCACGCCCGCCCCATGACATATATAAGGTATGAAAGGGTTGCAAGACGGCATACATTGGTGACTTGGGTGTTCGCACACCTTTGGCCAACATGCTCAGGCGACCATGTTGCGCGGAAAATACTTCGAGCAACAAACTGGTATTGCGATAAGGCCGACTGTGCAGGATATACGCCTGATCTGTCTGTGCTGAGCCTTTACTGGTCATCCCTATAACCTAATTGCTGTAAAGCTCTCTCATCGTCAGACCAGCCAGACTTTACCTTGACCCAGGTTTCCAGGTAAACCTTTTTGTCAAAAAACTTTTCCAGGTCTTCGCGTGCCTGTTGGCCAATGCGTTTGAGCATCTCACCATTTTTTCCAATAACGATGGACTTTTGGCTGTCGCGCTCCACCCAAATCGTCGCGTAAATACGCAACAATTTTTCCGCTTCATCATATTTTTCAATCTCAACCGTCGTTGCATACGGTAATTCAGCGGCGAGGTTACGCACCACTTTTTCGCGGATAAACTCAGTGGCAATAAAGCGCGCGCTTTTATCCGTCAGGGCATCTTCAGGGAACAATGGCGGTGATTCAGGTAAATATCGCAAAATAACCTGTTCCAATGCATCGAGCTGTAAGTGCTTGGTCGCGGATACCGGGACAATATCAATAAACTGAAATTTGTTGCGCACTTGTTCGATAAAAGGCAGCAAGGTTTCTTTATCTTTTGATCTGTCAATTTTATTAATAGCCAAAATGACAGGCGCAGTGATGTCCGCGTTCGTCAGTGTCGATAGCACCAAATCATCTTCTTCCAGCCATTTCATCGCTTCAACGACAAAAATAATGACATTCATGTCCGGCAGGACACTGCGCGCGGCACGATTAAGATAACGGTGTAAGGCACGGCCATTGCCTTTATGCATACCGGGAGTATCGACATAAACAAACTGGTGGTCCGCTAATGTTTTAATACCCAGCACACGATGCCGTGTTGTTTGTGGTTTACGCGCGGTAATACTGACCTTGGTACCAACCAAATGATTCAGCAGGGTTGATTTACCTACGTTCGGCCGGCCGATCAGTGCAACATAACCACAACGGAATTCATTTGCCATGTGACACTTGCTCTTTGATTAATTCCAACGCCCGCTCAGCTGCCATTTGTTCCGCCTTGCGGCGACTATTACCAATTGCCTCAACTGCGTTGTTCAGTAAAGCCACTGTGCAGGTGACCTTGAAGGTTTGATTATGCGCCTGCCCAAACGTTTCAGTCACTTCATATACAGGTAAATTCAGGCCTCTGCCTTGCATCAATTCTTGTAAGCGTGTTTTTGGATCTTTCAGATTATCATCCAGACGACTCTGCGCAAGTGCCGTCGCATAAATACGTAAAATGAATGCCTTGGTCGCCTCAATGCCGGCATCAAGATATATAGCACCGATAATTGCCTCGACGGTATCAGCCAGGATCGATTCGCGACGGAAACCGCCACTTTTCAACTCGCCTTCTCCCAGCCGCAAAAAATCACCCAGCTTTAGTTCAATAGCAAGTTTACCCAGTGTTTCACCTTTGACCAATTGTGCGCGCAAACGACTTAAATCACCTTCGTCTGCCTCAGGGAACCGCTGATAGAGCTCCACACTCATCAAAAAATTTAAGATCGAATCACCAAGAAATTCCAGGCGTTCGTTATGGGATTTGTTAGCACTGCGGTGCGTTAATGCACACTCAAGATGACCGGGATTGGAAAAGGTAAATCCCAATCGTTTGTAGAGCAATTCATGTGACAGCATTTCTAAAAGGGTACTTCCGCCGATTCATCGAAAATCACGACAACATACATATTGCCAAATAGCTGTTGTTTTATCTGGTAATCGACCTGAACCAGGTACGCATCCTTCTGCCGGGTAATAATAATATCCTGAGCCTTAATGTCGGTCAGACTATCGATATCCAGACGCCGCAGTAAAAGTGTTCTGAGTTCATGCGGTTGTTTGCCGCGCGCCATCTGATCGGCCTTCAGTGAGCTCAGCGCACTGGTAATTTTGTACCCATTGAGATAAATCGGCACAATCTTAATGGTGATCAGCGAAAAAAACACGATCAATACCAGGACAAATAACCAACCAATTGCTGTCATGCCTTTTTGTTGGGCCATACTGCGCATTGTTTATCTCCTCAATGATGTAGCGTTAAAAACATTATTTTATGGAAGTGCCGATTCGTGACCACTTGGGACCGACGTCCTCTTCCCAGGAGAACCAAATAAAAAAAGCGCGTCCCTTGAGGTTCGCATCGGGAACGAAGCCCCAGACACGGCTATCCCCGCTGTTATCACGATTATCACCCATTGCAAAATACATATGTTCTGGCACAGTCTTCTCCACATTTTCCGGGAGAAAACCAAACTGCGAAACATTGTATTGTTGCAGAAGTATACTATGACCGACATTGCCAAGTTTTTCAATTAATTGGAGCTTGTCAGGTTGTTTAATGTAATTACCAATTGGTACGTATTCTAAGGGCTGGCCATTAATGTACAACTGTTTATTAACATGCCGGATACGATCACCGGGTAAACCGACCACACGCTTGATATAGTCAATGGAGGGGTCTTTCGGATACCGAAAGACGATGACATCACCGCGTTTGGGTTGTTCCTGTTCAAGCACTTTGTAATTTAACACCGGTAACCGCAAGCCATAAGCAAATCGATTCACCAGAATAAAGTCGCCTTTTTCCAGTGTTGGCAACATTGACTCTGACGGGATTTGAAAGGGTTCGACAATAAAACTACGAATGATTAACACCGCTGCAACAACAGGAAACAAGAAACGGGAAAATTCCACAACAACAGGAACTGTAACTGGTTGCCCATTTTCCTGACGACGCTGTGACCGTTTTTTTGCATAAAGGGTGCTGTCAATAACCCAAATAACCCCCGTGGCAACGCTCAACAAAAACAGCACCAAAGCTAAATCCAGAAATTTTATCGCCAGCGCAATGAGCGCTATCGGTAATAGCAGGCGTGAATACTCAATGTGCATAGGTAACTCTTCTTTTCCATCCACACGTTTCTTTGCATAGATCGTCATGTCTAATATAACAATAATGCCGGACAAAATACCAACGATGACAGCCGTGGCAACAATGCCGAGTAATAATATGGCTAGAATGATCACACTGGCGGGAAAGGCGAACTGTGAAAACTGGACTAACCCGGCTAGAATTTCATTACTCTGTTTACTGGAGACCACCTTGTTATGCGTCAGGATACCACGAAGAAAAATCAGGCCTGTTATCAGGGTAACCACGATTACGGTGGGTAATATTCCAAATTTCAACACTGCCGCCAACAATATTCCAATTGGCGCAAAGAATCGCGCGTATTCAACCAGTGTAGGCGGTTTCTTCTCTTCGCTTGAAGATTGGCGCAGCTTGTGAAAAAACACAAAGTCAACAATCACAATAACGACACAGGCAATACCAACGCTAATGACACCCGTTACATAACCAAAAATTTTTATTGTAAAAACGACGCTGGCAAAAAAAACAATAGTCTGCGCGGTTTCCACCAAACCGGAAGCGTTCTGCTTAATATCAGTGCCTTGCGCCGGTGTTTTCTGCATCCGCGATTTTGAAAAAATAAATACATCCAACAACCAGTAGACCCCGGCAATGAGTAAGGCAAATAGTGCAATCTTTGCGGTATTGTCGAAATTCATTTTTCTTTCCTTATGTTTAACACCGCAAGGAAAGCATCTTGTGGAATTTCTACCTTGCCGATCTGTTTCATGCGTTTTTTACCCTCTTTTTGTTTCTCGAGCAATTTACGTTTACGTGTAATATCGCCGCCATAACACTTGGCGATGACGTTTTTACGCAACGCCTTTACGTTGGCGCGCGCGATAACCTTGGCACCGATGGCCGCTTGGATTGCCACCTCAAACATTTGCTGCGGAATGAGCTCTTTCATTTTCTCCACCAAATCACGGCCACGGGATTGCGAGACTGAATGATGGATAACACAGGACAAAGCGTCGACTTTTTCGTTATTGATCAAAACATCGAGCTTGACCAGATCGGAGGTTTGAAATCGCGCGAACTCATAATCCAACGATGCATAACCACGACTCACCGATTTTAAACGGTCATAAAAATCCAGTACCACTTCATTTAATGGCAATTCGTATGTTATGGAAACCTGATTACCCAGGTATTGCAGCTTTTTTTGCGAACCACGTTTTTCCGTGCACAAGGTGATGATATTGCCGACATATTCATGCGGCACAAGAATGTGTGCGGTAATGATCGGCTCACGCACTTCGGTAAAAAAACCGGGTTCCGGCATTTTTGCCGGGTTGTCGATCTGAATGGTTTCGCCTTTATTGGTGACCACCTCAAAGATAACAGTCGGTGCGGTGGTAATTAAATTTAAATGATATTCGCGCTCTAGCCGTTCCTGGATGATCTCCATATGCAGCATGCCGAGAAATCCGCAGCGAAAACCAAAGCCCAATGCCTGCGAGGTTTCCGGCTCATAAAACAACGCGGCATCATTTAAACGCAGCTTGCCCAAGGCGTCACGCAGTGCCTCGTAGTCATCACCTTCGATGGGGAACAGACCAGCAAAGACCTGCGGTTTAATTGCTTTGAAACCTGGCAATGGTTCCGTCGCAGGACGATCCGTTGCAGTAATCGTGTCGCCCACGGGTGCGCCATCAATTTCCTTGATCCCGGCGATCACATACCCCACTTCACCGGCATTAAGACTGGCCATTTCTTTCTTTTTCGGGGTAAAAATGCCGACTTTGTCCACCACATGATGCCGACCCGCCGACATCACAGTAATTTTTTGTCGGGCCTTGATCGAGCCATTTACCACACGTACCAGCGATACCACGCCAAGATAATTGTCAAACCAGGAATCAATGATCAGCGCTTGCAGCGGCGCGTCAATCTCACCCTTTGGTGAGGGTATACGTTTGATAATTTCTTCGAGTAATTCATCCACACCCAGGCCGGTTTTGGCACTCACTGACTTGGCGTCTTTGGCGGGAATACCAATAATCTCCTCGATTTCATGAATCACGCGTGCAGGATCAGACTGGGGCAAATCGATCTTATTCAATACCGGCAGCACGTCCAGACCCTGCTCAAGCGCGGTATAACAGTTAGCCACGCTTTGCGCT
>JANNJI010000338.1:0-1919 GCA_031405795.1 Gammaproteobacteria bacterium | reverse complement strand
AACAGGCGTGTAGTCGCAATGATCTCACCGAGTTGGTTGTCGCGTACGACCAGGTGCATGCAATGATCGTCGAATTCGTCTTTATCAATACCCGCTTCCGCACCGCGCACCTCTGCGCCCATCTCTTTGGCGAAGACATGGTAACGCAGGCGATAACAGTCCCGTTTTTGTGCCTCGTCCTGGGCGAGAAAAACCGAGAACTTCTCCATGGCGGTGGGTTGCAGGTGTGGTAAATCAGTGGCCAGTGTTGCCATAACGCGTCTCCAAAATTGGTTGTCTTACGTTAATGAGCCTTGATGACGGCTTGATGAACATCAGATGGCGGAATTATTACAAACAGCAGGTATGCAACTGGTGATGATGCAGCGTGATACGCAGTTGATAAAATACAGTGAACTGGTTTGGCGCATAAACATAATATCCTCCGTTGGTGTTTGCCTGGCAGGTGGCTGTGATGCCTTTGCATCGAACCTGAATCTGTTACCGCAAACTGTGCGTGGCTACGACTGCTGTGGCAATGAAACCAAGTCAAGTACTGTGATGCGTGGTGGTACGTATTGCGAGGTGATACCGTGGGGAAAAAATAAGACGAAACATCCGGGCAATGGCCTTAAGTAGTATTTGCATTTGTGATTAATGGAAGTGATACTTTGGCAGGTGCAATAGGGAGGCTGAAAAGCCATACAAAAAATACTGAAGAATAAAAGGGGAAGGTCATGTCAAGAAACCAAACGTTACAACCGGGCTCGTATGAGCGAGCGAAACGCCTGATCACTGACTTTTTGTTCCGTTCGTCCAGTCAATTTCCCTCATCCATGTTTTATCCGGAGGTTACAAAAGCGTCGCTTATTGACGGCTTAAGAGAGAGAGTCGATTCACCCGCTAAGGTTGCTCAAGAAGGCGCGAGTTTATGCGGGCCCGCGTGTTTTATTTACGTTTTATTAAATACCCACCCGGATTTATACGTGCAACTGGTGCTGGATTTATATAAAAACGGCAAGTCCACACTCGGTAAGCTACAGCTGGAACCTTCACCCAGGGCGGGAAACATACAGGGCAAGTACCCACCAGCGCCCGTAGACTGGATTGCGCTGACGGGGATGATGAGCGATTATTACGACGCGGATCAACAATGGGCGGGCATCACCATGCCGGGAACGCTGGTGAATTGGTTTAAGCAGACTGGCTTTCAGTCTGCGGCGGATGATACCAATCTATTCTCGACAAAAGAGCTGGATGACCTGATGCAGGCACAACAAGCCTACACGAACGGTTATAGTGTCTGTCTATTTGTGCATGCCGAGGCGTTTGTTCCTGGGTACGAGAAGGACGGGTCGTGGCTCCCCAATCACTGGGTGGTGCTGAGTTCGCTGATACAAGTCGCCCGATGGGATGAGTCCAAAAAGGCCTTGGGGCCCTATGTGTTCATTAATCACCAGGTAATCGCAGAGCTGAAGAAAGATCTGGCGGAAGCCAAAGCCAAGGCCGAGGACATGGCGGCCCGTGATGGGCAGATGGAGAAACCCATTGAATGCCAGCATCGCATCAAGTTTACTGTTTATAGCTGGGGCAGTGACGCAAAACCGGTGCAAGGTGTACCCCAAACCCCAGGAGAGGCGACGGTCTGTTATTTTCTGCGGCATTTTTTTGGATATGTGAAAGCAAAATGGTGAGGTTACCGATGAACAATACCCTAGTGATTACCACTTTTGTGCGGCATTCATGCCTCGTTGTGCTTGGGGTATGGCTCGCCGCTTGTACGATAACGGAACCCCTTATCTACCAGGGAACAACTGAGAATTCAACACCGCCCGCCTCGGTGTATGCCTATCAGAGTGAGGAAATATCTCGCTTCAGTTTTATCGGTACGACGCACCGCATCATCCTGGCAGAGCTTTGGAGAGCACGGGTTATCGATC
>JANNJI010000337.1:0-1439 GCA_031405795.1 Gammaproteobacteria bacterium | reverse complement strand
GCACACGGAAGTGCAGGCTGGGTTTAGCTCTGCCATTGAAGTTAAGCCAGGGATGGCATGTACAGGGTCAATTAATGGTCGGGGCGAGAGGATTTGAACCTCCGACCACCACCACCCCAAGGTGGTGCGCTACCAGGCTGCGCTACGCCCCGTTTATTTCAAATAGGTAAAACAAATGACAAGCTGCGCATGATAGCGTAGTTCGTGGTAGTCAGAAAGACTAACGCGTAAGAAGTAGTTTGATTTCTTCGAGTTCCTGGCGTAACAGCCGAATGGCTTCTTTAGGAATTTTGCCTTCGGGACGCGGAGTATCGACCAGCTGTAAACGTGCGCCACCAATGGTATAACCCTGTTCATATAACAAACTGCGTATCTGACGAATCATCACCACATCCTGCCGTTGATAATACCGTCGATTGCCGCGCCGTTTAACAGGCTTGAGTTGCGGAAATTCCTGTTCCCAATACCGCAACACGTGTGGCTTGACCTGACAAAGCTCGCTGACTTCACCGATGGTAAAATAGCGCTTACCCGGAATCGGTGGCAGTTCGTTATTGTTGCTTGGTTCCAGCATAGGCCTCTACACGCGCTTTGAGTTTTTGTCCGGGTCGAAATGTCACGACACGTCGTGCTGTAATGGGTATCTCCTGCCCGGTTTTGGGGTTTCGACCAGGACGTTGCTTTTTGTCCCGTAAATCAAAATTACCAAATCCGGACAGCTTGACTTGTTCACCACGCTCGAGCGCCCCACGGACCTCTTCAAAAAACTGTTCGACGAGCTCTTTCGCTTCCCGCTTGTTGAGCCCAAGTTCCTCAAACAGGCGTTCAGCCATTTCCGCCTTGGTCAATGCCGCCATTGTTTTTCTCTGTTCATTGGTTCGCGGTTATTGCCGTAAAGTTGCGCCAAGATCGGTTTGAAGTTTACCGACTATTCGCTGCATTACGTCTTCTACTTCACTATCCGTAAGAGTGCGCGAAAGATCCTGCAAGGTCAAGCCCAACG
The DNA here is from genome assembly GCA_031405795.1 of Gammaproteobacteria bacterium. GTDB lineage: Bacteria > Pseudomonadota > Gammaproteobacteria > UBA6429 > Thiohalophilaceae > JACQBC01. The sequence goes on along the minus strand of JANNJI010000337.1, from coordinate 436 downwards.
TGACACTTTTTCTTCCAGAATCAATGCCTTCGCCTGTATATAGATCAAACAACTCGATGCTCTGTAGATACCTGGGCGCTGCATTTTGGATGCATTCTTGCATACGTTGCGCAGAAATATCTTGTGGCACGATCACGGAGATGTCCCGACGAATAGCTGGAAACTTCGATACCTCTTGGTAACGCGGTAGGTGCCCTTTTGTGAGCGCCGCCACTTCTATTTCGTACATGTACACATCCTGACTAATACCCAGGGTCTGCATAATTTGGGGGTGTAATGCACCCAACCAGCCCACTGACTGCTTATCGCGCCATATCTGCGCCGTTTTACCCGGGTGTAAAGCAGGGTGGTTACCCGCGCTAAATTGAAAAACTACATCATTACCGGTATGCGCCATCAATGCCTCGAGGTGACCTTTTACGTCGAAATAATCAAC
>JANNJI010000336.1:0-13397 GCA_031405795.1 Gammaproteobacteria bacterium | reverse complement strand
TGAGCAAGGTCTCTTTATCGACCGCGTTATATAATCCATCACTACACAACAAAAAGGTGTCCCCTAATTGCACGCCGAATATTTCAATATCAACATAAAGTTCGTTGTTGGTACCAACCGCCCTTGTTATTACATTGGAATCCGGGTGTGTCGCCGCCTCTTCTTCCGTTATTGCGCCTTGTTGCAATAACTCAGAAATTTCACTATGGTCTCGCGATATTTGTGACAGTTCGTCGCGTCTGAATAAATATAATCGTGAATCACCCGCCCACAGACAGACGCCGACTTGGCCATGAATTAATAAACACACAAACGTGCTGCCGATTATTCGGCCTTCTAACATTAACTCCGCGTACTCGAGTAACCGCTGGTTCACATCAAGAATGGCATTTTCTATATTATCAACGAAGTCATTGAGATGTGTGGATTTCTCAAGCGTTGCCAATGTGTCAACAACCATTTTACTTGCGATGTTGCCAGCCTCATGCCCTCCCATCCCGTCGGCAACCACCCATAAACCAATTTCCGGTTTTGAAAGAACAGAGTCTTCATTAATCTTTCGCACGGTACCAATATTGGACTCAGAGGTACTCGACCATCGAATCGGGCGTCTTATCGTTATATCATTCATGACAATGAACAGTTCACTTAAATTTATACAATCGTAATGGTCTTATGAAAATCCGTCATTACTTAATAACATGACGAATAATCATCGGTAATGTAGCTATTGTTTTCATCATTAATTTTTTAACAAATATGTTTGCGGCCAACCCCATTGTGTCCATTGACCATCCAGCATTGCAGGAATCTTGCTTACCGCGGGCAGTCCTTGAACACCAAACAGGCACGGCGCTATTCGCTCCGAGCCCCGTGTTGTCCAGACGCTATAACTTCTAAATGATTTCACCAGCAGGGAGTCCAATAAATAAGGATAAATCGATGTTGGAGATTGTTCCTCAAAATCCATATTAATTTGGATCGAATTCGACTCCAGCGTTGTACCGCTGCTGACATAATTGGACTGTGGATTCAAGCTGAGTTTACTCAGTTCATCCACAAAATCATCCACGGTATATTGACCATCCAGGGCTTGCAGCGATAACTCCTCAATACTTGCATACCAATCAGTCTGCGTGGAGACAAAATCAATGGGATTGATCGCATCGGGTAATTGAACCACAACTGAGAATGGATAGTAGCGGCCCACCTGATCCACACTTGGCATCAAGATCCCGGCCCAGCGGTTTTCATCGATAACGCCGGGAGAAAATACAAACCGCCATATTGGGCTGGTAAGGTATATATCAAGCCACTCCCCACCAAGCTGTTCTTTAGAGCCTGCAATGTAGTATTGCATCCATTCATCCCACGACGAAATAAAATTCGCGGGCAAATTTCTTTGAATAAAATCTCCGTGCATAGGCAATTTACCAAACACACCGGGCTGAGTCATCACTTTCATTTAGATTCCTGCTGGGCACTGGAAGGAGCCTAAGAGATCCTTATTAAAAGGATTGTGGATGCTTTTTGCCCTGATTTCATATTGAATGGTATGTTTATTTCCTGTTGTCGTTGTTGCACCACTGTCTAATTCACTACGACTACCTTCGGCAACACTGTATGTGACGTAAAATACGCTTGCTACCGATGTAGGGGTTAACTTAGAACGATCTTGCAGTCTGAACCAGGCCCATGGCCCTTCATAGGTTAATGAATGCTGTTGATCATTCAGATCCTCAAAAAGAATGCGCACCCGGCTGTGCTGATCATCTGCCGCCCATTTGAAGGTTTCCCAGAACTTAGGGCCGTGACTGTAAGTAATACGTGATTCACCTACTTCCAACATGAAACGTGCATCGGTTTTTTTCATGTCAAAGGGTTTTAACTGAAAGGTCAGACTCGGCATGGAGGCATTTTCCGTAAAGAATACGCTTTTGATGTCGTGCGCCCGCTTCATCTGCGCGATGCCAGACGCAGAGATGCCAATACCATAATTGTCAACACCACGAGGCGCCCAGCCACGCCCGACATCGACAAAGGGTTTTACATACTCCGTGGTAAATTTGTCAATGGTGCCGCCTGGCTTGAAAAATTCGATAAAATCCAGGATGGCGATTTCATCACGCGCACTATTATTCAGCGGATATTTACCCGCCAGCCCATTCATACATGGTGTATAAACCTGGGCCTTCCACTCGTTACTCAAATAGCCATGTGCAGATTGCAAAATCACCTTCCAGGACTCCTGCGACACCGTGGTTAACCAGCGGTTCAACGGATCCGGCAGGGTCTTGGCATAGATCATTAACGAGATGATAGGACTTTCCGAGCTGCCTTGATAACGCCCTTAGGCAATTTCAAATGCCTTTTTGCTGGGCTCCGGTGAGATGGCGATTTGATTCACATACTCTTTTAGTTGTTGTAGCTTCAGAATTGCCTCATTTACTTGCGCCGGTTTGCTCGCCGATTCACGCATTAACTTATTGATGGGGTTAAACTGTGTATCCACCGGCGTGAATTCAATTTTCGCCGCAAGCGCTCCGACCAGTTGTCCTTTTATACTGTCTTTCTTGCCATCTTTCGCGTCATCGACGGCATTGGTAACGGCCTGATTGGTGAGCTGTGTGTTTTTCGCACCTATCTTGAGCAATCCCAATAGTGGTGATTGGACCGGATCGGTAAGACTTGTTAACACCTCATTAGCCTCTTGCACCGTCTGAAACGGCTTGACGTTCAGCGCATTGTAATAATTTAACCAGAGTGCCTTGTATTCGGCCATGTAGTACTCTTTTACTTTCTCACTGATCTCTTTTAAATCTTCTTTAAACACGCCCTCACTACCCGGTGCATCATCAAACAATACCCATTTTTCCCGTGAAGAAACCGTGATTAACTCTGAGTCCGGTGAAAAGCTGACGCTATCATAGCCGTCTTTGGTAAATAACAAGGGAATTTGTAAATGTTGGTTTACCCCGTCATTCATGACATACGCCGTGCGCAGTGAACCACCGACCTCGTCTGCAAAATTGGCTTTTTGCGAAAATTTGGCGTCCGAACGAATCCGTGTATAAATACGTTGCGCCAGCGGTAAGCGTTGCAAGATCAGGCGAACTGATTTTACCAAGTCCTGATTTATCTGAACCGACGCCTGCTTTGGTTCAAGCAGTATCGCTAAATGCGCCTTCAGTTCATTCCGCGTCGCTTCCTGCCCCGCGAATTCTTTTCCCCAACTCGCTGAAAACCAGTCAATAATGGCCTGTTTGTCCATGTGTTCGGTTTTATTAAACATCAGATAGACACGAAAAATGTTATATAGATCGTCACCTTCAATGCCGCGCTTTATGTTGCTTTCGAGATATTTGATAACCCGGGGCAACAATAGTTTTCGGAGCTGTAGTTCATAAGCCTTGGTGGCGGCAGTCGCGACAGTGCCGTCATACATGCCTAAATTGGCAAACCAAGGGTGTGCCTCCCGTTCATAGACCGTACTGGCTTTCGCTAACGCATTCAGCGTTGGCAATATCGTTCTGATATCCTCCGACCCTATGTTTAGTCGTTTACTCTCTGCATAAAAATCCCCGATGTGTGAACCGACTTCGCGAATGTAAAACGCATTCTGTCCGTATGCGCCAAGCCAAACAATAAACATGACTACCGTGAGTAAAGCCAACCCCACATAACTGGCACGCTGGGTCCAACGGATAAACGATTCGTATTTTCGATTGGCGCCAACCAGCTCTGATTCTGGAAAAATAACGCTGCGGAACAATTGTCCGAGAAAATAACTTTTACCCTGTGCCAGACCACTTTGTACCGACTGACGATCAAAACCGAAGTTCGCCGAGACCGATGACATTAAACGATCAATGGGTGTGCCATCTTGCACACCACTGGAAAAATAGACGCCACGTAAATACGGTTGGTAGCGATAACGATTTTTTGCAAACGTCTGTTGCACAAATTCCAATACGATCTTTTGCAGGTTTTCCATTTGCTGTGGAAAACCCTGGATTGCCCCACGCCGGTTGACATCGCGTTCCTGTTGCACGCGCCAAATCACCCTCTCGTATAACCGTTTGATCAGTTTACGATACTCATCGCCAAGAAAATCAAAATCGGGGGTCTGCAAGGCCTTGGGGGCGTTGGGTAAGGAAATACCAAATACTTGTTCTCTGTCATCTTTTGCCAGGTCTTCGAAAAATTCTGAGAAGCCCGCTATCAGGTCACACTTGGTAAACATGATGTAAACAGGAAAACGTATTTCCATTTTATCCATCAGTTCATCAATACGGGTGCGAATAGTTTTTGCGTGTTTAAGACGTTCTTCTTCTGTTTGTGTCAACAAGTCCTGCACGCTAATCGCAACTATGGCACCATTGATGGGTCGGCGGCGGCGGTGTTTTTTCAACAGATCAAGAAATCCTTCCCAGGCGGCACTATCAACCACTTTATGGCTGTCCTGTGTGGTATATCGCCCTGCGGTATCAATTAATACGGCTTCATTGGTAAACCACCAGTCACAATTACGCGTGCCGCCAACGCCTCGCAAGGCCCCTTTGCCGAATTGTTCCGCCAGTGGAAAATCAAGACTGGAGTTGACCAATGCCGTGGTTTTACCGGCCCCAGGTGGGCCGATGATGATATACCAGGGTAGTTCATACAACCCACGTTTTAGGCCAAGCCCTTTGAACTTGTGTTTTTTTAATAATGCCAGAGCTTGCGAGAATCGCTCGCCAATCTGCAACATCTCTTCGGACTTCTGATTGGAGGTCAGGCCGCCCTGTGCGCTTGACGGGCTGTTTTGTAAATCATTGACCAATTCTTCATTGTTTTTCTTTCCTGCCATCTGGATGCGCAGATTGTTTAATCCCCACAATACAACAATAACCATGATAATAACTAATCGCGTCACCTGACCTTCCAAGGGCGCATAGTTACTTGAACCAAATTTAAAGTATGGCCCGATAAACCAGATCAACAGCGATAAAACTATCAAACCGATGATCGAGATAACAATTCTGTTTTTAAAAAATTCAATAATTTTTTTCATTTCCTAACCCAGCGCCTCATCCCTATTTAGTTAACTTAAGATTATTACCTTGCGTATTAACTTCGCTATTCGAGACATCATTCAGTCGTTGCACGACATTTGAAGAATCGTTATACATAAAGTAACGGATACCGCTATAACCCAACACCAATATCCCGGTGATAACACTGGCAATAACCCACATCGGCACATAATTGGCGAGTGAATTCTTGATTTTACCTAAGCCCTCACCGCTGGGTGACAGTGTTCGTTCATACTCACCACGATGGGTGCGGATTATTTTGAATAATTCATCGCGCATCTGCTCGATCTTCTCGCGGCCATGGTGGACCACCCGGTATTTGCCCATAAAACCCAAGCTCAGGCATAAATACATGAGTTCCAAGATATCCAGATTCTCCGCAGGCCGATCACGCATCCTGTCTAAAATTTGAAAGAACTTCTCACCGCCGTGGGTTTCATTGTGAAAAACGCTCAGCAGTGTTCGCTGTGTCCACGCACTTTCCGCACCCCAGGGCGTGTTGAGTACCGCTTCGTCGAGAATCGCACACAGAATGTAACGTGCCGAAAGGACAATTTCCGGCTTAATGTTTTGCTCTTTAGCACGTGTTTCAAACGTTCTGATTTCTTTTACGACCTGTTGATGTAACCCGCCCACGTTGGGATGGCTCATCGAACCATGCACTTTATAAAAAACCGCGATAAGTATCGACGCGGCATTAACCAACGGGTTTAATCCGGCAGCGGTACTGAATTGGCTGGCTTGCTGATCCATGTATGGTACGCGGGTACTGGATGTTTTCTGCTGCTCATAGGCTGACTGCGAAGATGACAGGCCAGGTGTCGGGTGCGGCGTTTGCCCCGCGCTTCTACCCCCCGGAGCCGGTTTAATAATCGTGCTGTCCTTGCTCGTCCCCTGCGACTGCCGAAAAACAGTTTTGTCTGATTTGTCAGAGCACATTAGTTTACTCCTGAAAAATTGTTATTGCCGGATGGCCCAGAACTCAAGCTCAATCCCTGGAAAATCACCACCGATATGTACCGCGAATCCACCTGAGTTACTCAGTTCCTTCCAAAAGGCACTGTTTCGATCCAGCTCAAAATAACTATATCCGGAACGAAATGGAATCTGCCGTGGCGCAACCGCCAACGGTCGAATGGGTATTCCCGGCATTGCGGCATTGACTAACTGGCGGATACGCTCAACCGGACCAATCTTTATTTGCGCAGGCAGATGTGTACGCAATAAATTTTCTGCCACGTCGGCCCTTGCCGCCAGCACAAACACAGAACCGATCAGTAATGTGCGGTCCGGTATCTGCGCGACACGAATACCAAATTTTTTCTCAACCAGCGCCAGCGATATCGCGGTTTGTTCATAGACCATACTCAAGAACTGCCGTAATGATGCAATCACCGGCGCAAACGTCGCTTGCAGATTGTCATGTAGATAAACGGGAAATACCGGCGGTCGTTTGTTTTTCGCGGCAAAGGTCGACAGCTCACCAACCATTTGCACCGATTCGGTGAACAACGTAACCGGGTGCAATCCTTTAAGCTGTGACAGATGCATCGACAAAGGCTCCAAGCGGTTAATCAGCTGCAACATCATATAATCGGCAATTTCTGCCGTGCCCCCGCGCTGGGAATCGGCAAGTCGACCGGAAATGGATTCACCACGATGATGTAACAGCCCGACTAATTCTGATAAAAATCCCTTTAATCGCTGTGAGGCCGCACAGTCCAGACAAGTAGGGATATACTGATTGTCCACCAGGACATTTTTATCCTCGCGTGACTCTGAGATCCTGAACAGGCCGATACAGACGTAGCCGCTGAGATCATCGGATTCCAACAGCAGGCGTATCCGTAATTTACCGATATCGATACTGATTGTGTCACCACCATCAATCGTGACGTCACGCGTCTCCACTTTGGAGGAATAAAAACGTGCCATGCCCTGATAATCATCATCGGATAACACATCCACCGCGCCAGGTCGTCTGACCGGCAAGGCGAGATACACTATCTTATCGTGCGTATTGCCGGGCACTTCCAGCACAGGTGGTGGTGCATCCTGATCGGGGAAGCTAAAAGGTGTGCCGTCCGGGAAGACACCTTTCGCATTCAACACCGAAATTTTGCCGAGTTTTAATAATTGCTCGTCGATGCTGAATTCATGCACGCCCCAACCATACAGGCCGTAGGCAGAGCATTTGCCATCCACATAACGCTCGAAATAGCGTTCCTGCTGCTGAAAGTGCTGTGGGTTTAGAAACATCCCCTCCGACCATACAACTTTGCTATCTAAAGACATATATCATTGCCTAATGGTTTAAAAATCATTTTTAATATTTCTGTAACACTGCCCTTTTACAACCAAACCCATGACACCTATAACTGGCAGGTCAGGCGCAAGCTCGACATGCCTTATTACTCAATCCGTATCGCGTTGCCTGATACACGAATGGTCGCCGAGGTTGCAAAAACATTATTGATTACCACCGGCAGTATGGCTTTATATGTAGAATTTTTGTATTGTAAAAACTCGGCAAACACGCCCACATACTGGGTATTTTTATCAAGTACAACACTGAACTCGCCATCCTCGCCGGGTTTTAATCGTTTTAGACGATGTTTGACCAGCATGTCTGCGCCTAAGGCTTCTTTGTCTTTCTCGAAAATATCCAGAAAATTTGCCTTCTCAAACATTTTCGTGGCCTTCAGTTCATACAAGCGAATAAATAATGGTGAAGGCGTTTTTTTATCATCGGGATTGATATCCGCGTCCACTTTAAAGGTAAGCGTTAAATCAGTATCCAATTTAAAAAATCCACCGACCGGGCTGTTGAGCGAACTGCACGACATCAGCATAAAAATGCTCATCATGAACAGCGGGAATTTGAAATACGTCGTATATTGCATGGTTTTTTTCCTTTTCTTTGAATTAATCATTATTCCCTTTGGAATGTGCCTTACGCGACATCTGCAATTTCTGCATCTGTTCTTCATAAGCCTGCACAAAAGCATAGCCAAAAAGATGTTGAAACGAGTTATCGATATTATTGACAAGATCCTGATGGAACTCCCGGTAGGCATCCCAGTTTTTGCCTTTTTGATTGACCTTAATCAGTCCAGCCTTGCGGTATTTTTCAAAGCGGGACTCGAGTGCATTCGGATCAAACCTTTCTATCATCCCACGAAACGCCGCCTGGATGCCGGCCAATACCGCAACCTGATGCTCGGCAATGCCGGTAAACCCCTCGCGCACTGCCTCAACCGGTTTCTGATACGCCTTATTCTCTTTAATAAACATGTTTTCCAGCGCATCTTCAATGTTGGCTGAAAATTTCAGTGGGTTATTTTCAATAGGCTTAATCGTTGTTACATTAATTCTAAATTCTTCTTTTATTTTTTTTCTAAATCCCAGCACCTGCGTTAAACCCATCATTGTCTCGCGAACCAGCTCACCAACAATCTGGCTGATTTCCATAATTTTCTGATCATCCAAATTCCATTTCGACAGCCCCATTGCTTCTATCAGTATCTTATCCTGTGCACCCACTGCCCGTGGCGCTGTTCGTTGCGGTGATTTGGCTTGCTGGTTTATCAGCTGCTGTTTTAATGCTGCAATGTCCGCGAGCAATTTATTATTTTCCCTTTCCAAAATATTTTTAGTCTGTTCGGCCTTTTGCAGTCTTCTGAGGATGTCCGGGTCGATGGCAGGTGGTTGTGGCTGCATCGGCTGTGTCAGTGCTGGCTTATTTTTCGCAGGCGCCACATCTTCATCATACCAATTGTCAGGAATCGCGTTCGGCCATGCCACCGACTGATTTAAGGCATCTGCATTATCCGGTTCGCTACCCCGCAAAAATACATTCGCCTGTGAATCGACACCACCAAATTGATTCGGTTTGTCTAACAACACCAAGGGATCTAATGTTTCGTTACCCAATGCAAATCCAGGATCGGCAATTGGACTTTGACCACCAAAAACATTTGCAAAAGGATCGTCGTGCGGCATAGCGCTGGGGCCGGAATAATCCTGCCCCTGAAACGGATTGTTGTTCGCAAACGGGCCCGCATCAAAGGGATCACCCAAGGGTATTGATGGGTTATCGTTGCTGCGAATTGTTACGCGAAATTCATAATCGCTCAGGGAAAACTGGTCACCGTCTTTCAGTAACACTCGGTTGCCATTACCAATCGGGTTCATGGCACCATTGACGATAGCAAACGTGCCATTGGTACTTATATCGACCAAGTAATAGCTGCCGCCCTCATAGCGGATTTCTGCATGCTTGGTGGACATATAGCGATTGGGATCATCCAATACCCAGGTGTTACCCGGCCCGCGACCAATTGTTCCACCCTGCTCAGTAAACGTTTGGGTCGATTGCATAACGTTAATATTGTTGGGTGACTTGGTTATGCTTACTTCAATTAACATATGTTTCACACCCCAGACTGGCTACAACCGCCGAAACTAACGCAATTTGATCAGTTTGTATCATTTTTAGTAATTAAATATTTTAATACTAGAATAAAGTTAATTTATTAGAGTGTTTATTTATCCATGAGGTATCACCCTTTAGGTTGAATATAACCTCTAAAATCACCCCGCCGCTATTCTGCAAACATGCCCACCGAACACCTTTGCCTGCATAGTCTCCTGGTAATAACTGCCTCACAATCATTACTCCCTGATTATCACAGAAACCACTATTTGGCGATGCAGTATAATATCAACATTGAATTAATTAACCAAAAAAACAGTCGGTTCACCACATTTAAAAGCGACAACGTGACCGTTTCCTACTATTAAACGTGACGAATCCTCAAAGGGCGCAGTAATAATCAGGTGCGGTGGTATTTACACCGACATATTTATCGAATATAAAGTGCGAACTGCGCATCACTTTTGGCAGAATCTCTACAAATTTTAAGTCATTACAATGAGAATTGCATAAATAAGTTGATGTTTCGCTCCTAGATGGTATCTTTATGGCTAATTAGCATAACTACAAGAAATTGGCAGTCTTTGGGGATTTAGCAAAACGCTATGGGCCATCATACAGTTGGAATGGGAATTAGGGTATGTCTTCACCATTATTAGTCGATATCAACAGCCTTCTTGAACCAATATCCGCAGAGAATGCGGTTGGCACGGATATCCGCAGTGATACCTCAGTAAAATCCCTCTATACGCAGATCAGGGATTCGCGTAAATCTGCACGGGCCGCTGAACGAAGCGCCCTTTTTGAGGGTAGTAATCCAGAAGAACAGGAAGCAACAAAAAAGGCCATCGCTCTGGCAGATGAGCATTGGCGAAAAGTGCTCGATCTGGCACCGAATATTTTAAAAAATCACACCAAGGATTTAGAAGTTGCCTGCTGGTATACAGAAGCCTTGGTAAGAAAAGCGGGTATCAAAGGCCTGAAAAACGGCTTTACCCTTATACGTCAACTTATCGAGCGGTATTGGGACAACATATTTCCTCTCCCTGATGAAGATGGTGTGGCAACCCGTGTCGCCCCCATAGCCGGTCTGAATGGCGAAGAGGCAACCGGCGTACTCCTTGTACCCATCCGCAGTATTTATATTACCGAAAATTATCCCCCTGGCCCCTTCACTTTCTGGCAATACCAACAAGCCTTAGGCGCGCCAAAACCCACCGAAGAAGGTACGACGGGGCAAAGTCTGAAAAATACTGGCATCATGGCCGAATTTGAGAAGACCGTGGCCTTGTCCAGCCAGGAGTTTTATGTTGAACTTCGTGACGATGTACGCAGTTGTTTGGAGGAATACCGCTTAGTCAGTCAGCTTTTGGATGAGCGCTGTGGTAGTAACGACTCTCCGCCGACCAGCGGTATCATCAATTTGCTGGAAGATCTTCTGAGTACCATTAACCACGTTGCAAAAGATAAATTACCCCTGGCCATATTGGATGAACAGGGCAGCTCAGATGGTACACCGGGAAATTCAAAAAATACGCCGGGGTCGGCATCCGGCCCTATAAAAACCCGTGAAGATGCCTTCAAGCAGTTATACTACATTTCCCAGTTTTTCCGGAAAACCGAGCCTCATTCGCCCATTTCGTATGTAATCGAAAAAGCCGTAAAATGGGGCAATATGACCTTGGGTGAACTGATAACCGATTTGATTCCAGATTCTAATTCTCGGCAAATGTATAGTACATTAACAGGTGTCAAAACTACCCAGGACGACAGCACAAGTAAACAAGATTGAAGGGCCGTAAGACCGTGACAATAACAAATGTCACTGATGACGGATGTACAACAGATGATGCAAACAAGTAGCATCAATTTTCACTAAGTTTAACAATTGGAGGGATTTATCATGACAGAGAGCGTTAATGACAAGTTAAAGCGTGTAAGGAAACCTCGTGTTCATATCACGTATGACGTTGAGACCAACGGGGCGATCAATCAAAAGGAAATCCCCTTTGTGATGGGGGTAATGGGTGATTATTCCGGTGACAACACGGAAAATAGAAAACCACTCAAGGATCGCAAGTTTTCGCAGATTGACCGCGACAATATCAATGACGTAATGAGTAATGTTGCGCCACAACTATCCATGAAAGTTGAAAACAGTCTGCAAGCCGATGGCAGTGAAATGTTAGTGTCGCTTGATTTTAAAAATATGGAAGACTTTGAGCCACATCGGGTCGTTGATAAGATTGAACCGTTAAAAAAACTGCTTGAAACACGTAATAAGTTACGTGATCTGCTCACTAAGGCCGACCGTTCGGAAAAACTCGAAGAAATTCTTGAAGAAGTCTTAAGTAATACCCAGGCCATCGCCTCCTTATCCAAGGAATTAGGAATCGGAACGGAAAGTGGCAAAGATAAAGGGGATAAGTAATGGCTAAGAAAGAAGAGCTACAAGCCACGGAAGAAAAAACAGAGGAAGTCAGCTTCCTCACGCAGGCGATTAATGCAACCAAACTGACCCCTCGCGACGAAACCGAGGAATTGTTAAAAACGCTGACCAGTGAGGCGATGAAAGGAACGGTGAAGTGGGATAAAAACCTCACTGTCACCATCAATGCGGCGATTGCTGCCATTGATAAAGCCATGTCAAAACAACTCGCTGCTGTCATGAAACATGAGAAATTTCAGAAACTGGAAGGATCATGGCGCGGGCTGAATCATTTAGTCATGAATTCGGAAACCAGTGCAAAACTGAAGATTCGTATGCTGAATATCGGTAAAAAAGAACTGGCGCGTGATCTTGAGAAAGCCGTTGAGTTCGATCAAAGCCAGCTCTTCAAGAAAATCTATGAAAGCGAGTTTGGCATTGCCGGTGGTGAACCGTATGGCGCTTTAATTGGTGATTATGAGTTTTCATCACACCCGGATGATATCAATCTGTTATCCAACATTTCAAACATCGCCGCCGCGGGCTTCTGCCCTTTTATATCCGCTGCTTCACCTGGGATGTTTGGTTTTGAGAGTTTCACTGAACTTTCGAAGCCGCGTGATTTAGAAAAAATCTTTGGCTCTGCTGAATATATCAAGTGGCGCAGTTTCCGCGACAGTCAGGATTCACGGTTTGTCACATTGACCATGCCGCGTGTCCTGGCCCGCTTACCTTATGGTAAATCGACCAAACCCATTGAAGCATTTGAATATGAAGAAGGCAATATCGACAGTGCCGGCCGTCCTCTGAAGAATGAACACGAAGATTATTGCTGGATGAATGCAGCATACGCGATGGGTGCAGTGCTTACCAAAGCGTTCGCAGAAACCTCGTGGTGTACAACGATTCGTGGCGCAGAAGGTGGCGGAAAAGTAGTTGGTTTGCCCAGTCATGTGTTCCTCAGTGATGATGGTGATATGGATCAGAAATGCCCCACCGAAATTGGCATTACCGACCGACGTGAAGCTGAGCTCAGTAAACTTGGCTTTTTGCCACTATGCCATTATAAGAACACAGACTCCGCAGTGTTCTTTGGTGCCCAGTCAACGCAAAAACCCGTTAAGTACGACGACCCTAATGCGACGGCGAATTCAGAAATCTCCGCCCGTCTTCCCTACCTGATGGCGACATCGCGTATTGCCCATTATCTGAAGATCATGGCTCGGGACAAAATCGGTGCCTTCATGGAGGCAGAAGATGCGGAATTATGGCTGAACCGTTGGATTTCTTCCTACGTTAATGGCAGTGCAAGCAGCCCGGAAATGAAAGCGAAATTCCCGCTCGCCGAAGCCCGCATTGAAGTGAAGGAAGTACCCGGCCAACCTGGCGTATATAGCGCCGTTGCCTGGTTACGCCCCTGGCTGCAAATGGAGGAATTGACTGCCTCGCTGCGCATGGT
>JANNJI010000335.1:0-10144 GCA_031405795.1 Gammaproteobacteria bacterium | reverse complement strand
GTCGTTGGCTTCCGCGATGCCCCACGGCAAGAAGAGCGCGAGCCCGGCGCAGGAGTAGGCGAAGAGCTTGAGCAAGAACGCCGTTATAACGGCATCCAGTTGCTGGTTGAAAATAAGATAAGGCGCAGCGGCCGCTTTATCCGGCGGCAGAACACCGGTGGCGAGTTTCACCGCCATATCCTCGGCCGCCGCGAGAAAGCCGATACGTATATCCGTACTAAAGAGTTTCTCAAATGCGGCACTGCTGGTCACTACGATCAGCCCGAGCAAAGGCAGTGCGGTGATCCAGGCATAACGCGCCTTGCCGGATTTAACAAAAATCCCCGTGGCAATTGAAAGTGCGATGGCCGCGAGCATCTGATTGGCGATACCGAACAACGGCCATAAAATATTGACTCCGCCGTTAGGATCGATAACACCGATGTAAAGGAAATATCCCCAGGCGCTGACTATCATCGCACTGGTAAACAATACCGATGGATACCAGGAGGTACGCCCCAGCGGTTTCCAGACATTGCCTAACACATCTTGCAACATGAAACGCCCCACACGGGTGCCGGCATCCAGGGTGGTCAAAATAAATAGTGCCTCGAACATAATGGCAAAGTGATACCACACCGCCAACATCGAAGCGCCAAAGGCGCTACTGAATAAACTCGCCATGCCTACGGCCAGCGATGGTGCACCACCCGTGCGCGCAAACAAAGTCTGCTCGCCCATCGACGCCGCCAAGGCTTGCATGTATTCCACACTCACCGGAAAACCCCACGCGGAGATTTTGTTTACCGCATCGACCGGGTTGATGCCTGCGATGCCAGCAGGCGTATTGATCGCAAAATAGACGCCGGGATCCAGTACGGTGGCCGCGATCATCGCCATGATGGCGACAAACGATTCCAACAACATGCCACCATAACCGATCATGCGTATATCACGCTCGTTGCTCAGTAACTTTGGTGTCGTACCGGAGGCAATGAGCGAGTGAAACCCAGAGATGGCACCGCAGGCGATGGTAATAAACACAAATGGAAAAACACTCCCACCAAAAATCGGCCCGCTGCCATCGATAAAACGCGTGAGGGCAGGCATTTTTATCTCGGGCTGTAAAATCACAATGGCCACCGCTAACAATGTGACCGTACCCAGTTTTACGAAGGTGGAGAGATAATCTCGCGGTGCGAGCAACAACCACACGGGCAACACGGCGGCCGCCAAACCATAACCGATGATGCACCAGGCCAATACTTTTCCGCCGTGATCAAAATATTCCCGTACCACAATAGATTGGTCAACCCAACTACCACCAACCACCGCCAACCATAACAAGCCAAGACCAAGCAATGTTCCCTCCAGGACACGTCCGGGCCGGATACTGCGCATGTATACACCGACAATCATCGCAATGGGAATGGTCGCCGCCACGGTCGATGTCGCCCATGGGCTATGCTTCATGGCGTTCACCACCACTAAGCCCAATACGGCAATCAGGATCACCATAATAAATAACGTCCCGATGAGGGCAGCTGTACCACCGATCTTTCCCAATTCGTCACGCGCTAACTGGCCTAAACTACGACCATCGCGGCGCGTGGAAAGAAACAGAATCACCATGTCTTGCACGCAACCGCCGAACACCGCGCCGACCAGTATCCACAACGTACCCGGCAAATAGCCGAACTGGGCCGCCAAGGTCGGGCCGATGAGAGGCCCGGGACCGGCGATGGCAGCAAAGTGATGCCCAAACACAATCCAGCGGTTCGTTGGCAAAAAGTCACGACCGTCATCGAAACGCTCCGCCGGGGTGGCACGACGGGGATCTAACACCAATACCTTAGTCGCAATCCACAGACTATAAAAACGGTAGGCAATCACATAAACACAAACCGCCGCCACCACGAACCACAGCGCGTTGATTGACTCGCCCCGATTTATTGCAATGCCGCCTGCCGCTGCCGCGCCCAGTAAAGTCACTGCTGCCCACATTATCTTTTTTATTACGCTCACCATGATGTTTTACCTCTATTACCTATCGAATTTCCTGGATTCACCGCGCGGATCAAGCCATGTTTGGCTGTCTAGATGTGTCGCGTTGTACACACTGTCTCAGCAATACATTCGCTGAACAATTAGGGGAAGTACTATTAGGGATACCCCTAAGACGGATTCGACAAGGAATAAGCTACTATTGATTTATACTAACGAGACGCATGAAATGGATACCCTCCAACCAAGACCGTCAGCCGCAGGGATGCGGCTGTCGAGCCTACATGGACGTATTTACGGCGCGTCTTGGTTGGAGGGTATTCTTTTCATGTGACTCAGTAATATTTGCGGTAAATCAGGACTGTCCATAAGCCTATGCCACACCCGGTAAATGACCCGCCAGCTGTTCCTGCCTTGTTTAATCAGACCTGGTTTTGGATCATGCCAAATCTGGCCATCGGCTTATTTATTTTTGCCATGGTTGCATTACTTTGGGTTTTGCAACGCCACGAACTTGAACAACAACAGAATATTCTACGCCGCGACATGTTATGGGCCGAACAAACTATTCGTTTGCACTTGCAGGTCAACCAAGAAATGTTAGCGGGTCTGGCTAACGATTTGGCCCAGCTGACGCTGGACGCAGATGACTTTCAAATACGTGCGGCCCAATACATGGCCAACAACCCTGAACTGATCGATATTTTCCGGGTAGAGGCGAATGAAGTCGTGCGCTGGAACGCACCATTCGAATCTAATTTGTATTTACCGGGCAAACCAATAACTGAAGCCTCCTCGTTGCTGGCACTACGCCAAGCACTTTTGACCAACAAAGCCGTCTATACCACGCCGTTGCGAGTCACCGCCGACGATGCACATATCGAAGTTTACGTGCCAATTTTCAATAAACGAAAGTATCTTGGCAGTATTGCTGCTGTCTATACTCTCCGCGGCATACTGCATCATTTGATACCTTTATGGTTCTCCGACAAGTATGCGCTGCAACTGCTGGACGCCGAAAATCACCGGCTCGCTGCGGGTTCGGGTCAAACACGCAACGATACGGCGCTGAGTCATTCGATCAAACTGGACCCGTTTGGTCATGGCCTGTCTTTACAGGCACGTGCTTTCCGTGCCGAGTCACAACTGGCGCAAACAATGCTGATCGCACTGATACTTGGACTTTCAGCGATCATGATCTGGAGTCTCGCCGCGCTGCGTCGGCACATGCGACGTCGCGCACAAGCAGAGGATACCTTGCGGGCCGAATATGCGATACGCAAAGCCATTGAAGGTTCGGTGCGCACCGGATTACGTGCGGTGGATATGCAAGGTCGCATTATCTATGTCAATCGTGCGTTTTGCGAGATGGTCGGCTGGAGTGAACAAGAACTCATGGGCGCAGTGCCACCTTTACCTTATTGGCTACCAAGTGACATCGACAACATCGCGGTCAGGTTTCACGCCATGCTGGCAGGAAAACTGCCCGCGCAGGATCAAGAACTGCGTTTTCAACGACGCGATGGCAGTTACATTGACGTCGTCCAATATGTCGCGCCATTGATCGATGCGCATAACAAACAAACCGGCTGGATGGCATCTATGCATGACATTACTGAGCGCAAACGTACCGAAGAGATGTACCGTCAACAACAGGAAAACCTGCAACGCACGGCGCGCCTCGTGACCATGGGCGAAATGGCCTCCAGCCTGGCACATGAAATAAACCAACCTTTGTCCGCCATCGCAAACTACAGCAAGGGTTGCGTGGATAGATTGACAACCGATACCGGCACACGTGAGAGCCTGTTGAACGCACTGCAAAAGATTAATCTACAGGCAGATCGTGCCGGTAAAGTACTGCGCCGTATCCGTGACTTCGTGCGCAAACACGAGCCACAGCGCCATCCTTGTGATCTGCGTGACATCATTGAAGATGTCATTGGCTTTGCCGAGATCGAGGCACGCGCCCAAAATATTAAAATAGAATTTAAGATGACAACCACGCTACCCCCGTTACACGTCGATCGCATTCTCATCGAACAAGTGATGCTCAACCTGGTCAAGAACGGTATGGAATCCATGCAACAAAGCCCACCGCAACGGCGTACCATCAGCATCCGCATTAAGCAAATGGAAAAGGAGTTTATTGAAATTACCGTCAGCGACAACGGCCATGGCATCATGCCGGAGTCTCTGGAGAAACTGTTCTCACCATTTTATACCACCAAGCCGGATGGCATGGGCATGGGGCTCAGCATTTGCCGTTCCATTATCGAGTTTCATCAGGGCCGTCTGTGGGTACAAGCCAATCCCGATGGCGGTAGTCAATTCATATTCACCTTGCCGATGGAGCGCAGCAGTGACTAATCCAAACGCAAAAATCTACATCGTCGATGATGACGAGGCAATCCTCGATTCACTACGCTGGCTGCTGGAAAGCAAGGGTTTTCTGGTTGAAACCTACGCCTCGGCAGCGCAATTTCTTACGGCCTATCGCTGGGATTATCCTGGTTGCCTGGTGCTGGACGTACGCATGCCCGATATGAGCGGCCTGGAGTTATACGAAAAACTGACAACCTTGAACTATTGCCTGCCGGTCATCTTCGTTACCGGACATGGTGATGTACCCATGGCAGTCACCGCAATAAAAAAGGGGGCTGTGGATTTTATTGAGAAACCCTTTAACGATCAGCAACTGGTGGGCATTATCCATCGTTGTCTGGCGCTTGATGCGCAATGCCGCAACCACGCCAATAAATCTGCTGCCATTGCCACCAGCATGGCACAACTCACACCGCGTGAACTTGAGGTCATGAGTTTGGTTGTGGCGGGACGGCATAACAAGATTATTGCCGATCAACTCGGCATCAGCATTAAAACGGTTGAGGCGCATCGCGCCAAGGTCATGGAAAAAATGGGCGCAAAATCCGTGGCGGATCTGGTGCAGCTGGCATTGCATAAAAATGGTTTAAAGCCATCCGGCTCCAATCAAGTTTAGTATCCTTTCCTTGTGACTCAGTAATAAATGTAACGCTGTTGCGTTAACGAACCCTATACAGCATGGATCCTGACTCTGGATGGGTGAGCCTCGCTGATCGTAGTCCGGTTAACCAGTCAGGTCCGTGAATTTTTCACAATGCAGACCGGCAATATCTCACTTTTATATGGCTGTTATGGTAGTAACTTCCTACGCATATCCCGCGAGGGGTGGTCGGCGTTACTGCGGTGATGTTCGCCGTGGAACGCCAATGGTAACAGCAACGTAAGGAGATATCATATGCCTGGATTTATCGTGTCCATTAGCAGCAATAACAAATGGTGGTATCTGTTGGGAACAATTTTGTTCCTGGCACTGGGTATCGTACTTGCCATTGTCGGCTTCACCGGCGGGACTACCTCGCTGGGAATTACCGGCATCGTTATTGGTGTGGTGTCGTGTGTGTTTGTAATCGATGCGTTTATGAATTTATAACAAAATACCACGCCATAACAAAAGGGGGCAGTCGCTGCCCCCTTTTGTGATTTATCAACGCTAGTGGTTACTTGGATGCACTACTTGAATTAATTTACCCCGATAGCACCGCCCTTAGCCTGGGCACCCATTCATCCAGTATCGCCCGCACCTTAGCGGGTAACAATCTGCCGCCAGGGTATATCGCGTGGACCGGAAGTCGATGCGGCACAAATTCTTCCAACGCTGTAGTAAGTTTACCATCGGCAATATCGACAGCTACCTGATAAGACATCATTTGCGCGATCCCGCCACCATCACGCGCCACGCTAATAACGGCTGAACCATCATTGCAGAAATAGGCGGTATTGATCGGCCAATGCCGTTCTTCTCCATCGACGCGAAACAACCAGCCACGTTCCTGATTCAAACCGCGGAACGTCAAGCAGCGGTGCTGCTTAAGATCCTGAGGGTGTTGCGGTTTGCCCTGCGCGGACCAGTAACTCGGCGCGGCACAGACAACGCGTCCGACTTGGCCTAAGGGGATAGCGATCAACGATGAGTCGTGCAAGTCGCCGATTCGAATCGAGAGGTCAATGCTGTCGTCGACCATCGAAACAATGTTATCAGTAAGCTGCATATCAATTTGAACCCGTGGCTGCGTAGCCAGAAACGGCGCCACCAGCGGCGCCACATGCAATCGTCCGAACAAGAGTGGCGCGGTGATGCGCACCTGACCCTGCGCAACTCGGCCCGTCTCGCTGGCCAAGCCTTCAGCTTCATCGATATCACGCAGGATGCGGCGGCAATGTTCGAAATATTGCTGGCCGAACTCAGTCAGCGAGATGGCGCGCGTGGTCCGGGTCAGCAACCGGGCGCCGAGCCTTTCCTCCAAAAATCGCAACGAGCGGCTCAAGGCGGGTAGGGTTTTACCGAGGTCGCGCGCGGCACCGGTCAAACTGCCTTTTTCCACGATACGAACAAAGTGTGTCATGGCGGTAAAACGGTCTGGCTGCATGATTGTTACCTTATATGTTAATAGTGTTATGACTTTTAGTGTCATTGTTGATTGTAAATTAATATTCTAATCTCTTCGAGGTAAGCAGCAGTAACTTTAGTAACACAAATTTTTCTAAATAATCAGCCTTTAAGGAGAGTCAAAATGAAAGTGAGTAAAACCTTGATGATAGCAAGCCTGTTAGTCCTGCCTTTAACCAGCATGACAGTGCAAGCAGCACCTGCAGCTTCAATTCAGGAGCGCTTCGATACCCTGGGTATGGGCGTCGCCTTGGGTGGTTTCGACCCAGTAGCCTATTTTCCAGAAGGCGGTGGCAAAGCCGCGAAGGGCTTTGTCCAACGTGACCATAAACACAATGGGGTGACGTATCGTTTTGCCTCCGACGCCAACCGGGATCGCTTCCGCGCCAATCCAGACAAATATATTCCGGCATACAACGGTTGGTGCGCGTGGGCAATGGCAGAACTCAACGCCAAAGTCGACGTGGAACCGACCGCCTATGAAGTTTATAACGGCAAGCTGTATGTGTTCTACGACCACGCGGACTTGAATACCCGCGACATGTGGCTGAAGAACCCCGAAGGCATGATCACCAAGGCCAACGGCAACTGGAAAGCGCAATCCAAATAATGTGAACTGTGACTAAATGGTGATGCCGACGTATTTTGAAAATACGTTGCGCATCACCACACCCTCACTCGATCACGCAAAACAACCTGCAAATTATTTAACTTTATAAAGGATATTTTATGCAAAAAGTCGCAATCGTAATTCTCGCCGATACCTCCCCCGCTGATGGACTCGGACGCGTAGTTAATGCCCTGATGGCCGCCAAAGAATTCAAAGACGCCAGGGACGAAGTGCAAGTCATCTTCTCCGGTGCCGGTACCAAATGGATCAGTGAGCTTGCTAAACCCGAACACATGCTCCACAGTGTCTACAAGGAGTTGAAAAGCTCCATCGTCGGCGCATGCAGTTTCTGTGCGGGCGCGTTCGGTGTGGCAGATTCAGTGAAGAAAGCCGGTCTTACTATGTTGGAAGAATACGGCACCAATATGAGTTTTCACCGGCTGGTTAAAAATGGTTACCAAGTTATTACATTTTAATCTGCAACAAAGGGGGCAGGTTTGCGGCAAACAAGCAGTAAACCCGCCCCTCTCCTTAATTTGGGTAATTAAAAATATGCGCAGACGTTTAGTACTGAGTTTACTGGGACTGGGCTTGAGCAGCCTGGTACAGGCTGCCGAGATGGTAAAAATACCCGCGGGTAAATTTTTTATGGGGTGTTCCCGGGATGACCGCCATTGCGAACCAGATGAAGGCCAGCCCGGTGGAGTGAGCGTCTTTGTACCCTCATTTTATATTGATCCCGTTGAAGTTACCGCCGCTGAATATAAATCCTGTGTTGATGCTGGCAAGTGTGCACCGCCAAAGACACATGCTCGCAATAAATATTGTAATTATGGTGCCGCCGGACGAGAACATTATCCCGTTAATTGTGTGGACTGGCCGGACGCCATGAAGTATTGCGCTGTGCAAGGCAAGCGCTTGCCGCTGGAGGCCGAGTGGGAAAAAGCCGCACGCGCCGGTAGCGACACACCCTATGTTTGGGGCGCTGCACCCAGCTGCGCACAGGCCATATTCAATGACGGCAAAACAACCGGCGCGGTAACCGACGAACTCGATGGCTGCGGTGAGGATCGAACTTGGCGGGTTGGCACGCACCCCGCCAATGCCTATGGTTTATATGACATGTTTGGCAATGTTTCTGAATGGGTGCAAAACTGGTTTCACTCCGATGCCATGCAATTTTACGCAGACGGTAAATTAAAAGCGCCCGTATCAGGACAACGTAAAGTGATCCGTGGCGGTGCATGGGATGAATCACAGGCGGCGTTGCGTAGTTCATCCCGCTATGCCAAAACCCCGATCAGCGGCACGGCGGTATGGGGATCAAATGGCTTTCGCTGTGCCAAAGACGATACTGTTTATTAGGCGGCATACCCCGTGAGTAAAACCGGCTTTATTGAATCTATGCACACTGGATACACAATGAGTAACGATCAAAACAAAAGAAAAAAGAAAATGCCTGCCCTCGGCGCGGGACGCTCAACCGACACAAAGCACGAAGGCGAACGCGTAGCACACAAGCAATTCGGTGTTGAAGACTTCTGGAACATGCATAACTTCGATGCGCTATTCCGCACTGCTATTCCCGCAGGATTGGCCGCATTTGTAGAGTCCTTGCCTTTTTTCTTTATCGCCACCGCGAATACACACGGCGAGTGTGATTGCAGTTTTCGCGGGCGCGAACACGATGCTTCAGGTCGACCTTATCCACTTGTCAAAGTAATTGACGCAAAAACACTTGTCTTTCCGGACTACCGTGGCAACAATTTCTTTAATTCACTGGGTAACATGCTGGTTAACGCGCAAATCGGCATGTTATTCATCGATTTCGAATCACAGCGCCGTGTACGCATCAATGGCCGGACAAACATTATCGAAGATCAGCGTGCCTATGCAGACGTGTGGCCACCCGCGCAACGTTATGTTCAGGTATTGGTGGAACAAGTCTACGGAAATTGTCAGGCACGCATCCCACGCATGAAACTGATAGCATCAACAGACAACGAGTTTCAAGACAAGTAATAAAATTTAACTGTGGAGTGAATTACCATGTCGACAAAAAACGAAAACCCTGGCCAGCAGAAACAACCATCCTATTTTTCAAAAATGCGTGGCGGAACGGCGCTACCCGCCAGGGCAAGCTTGACACACATCGCCATTTCCTGGCTAGGTGGATGTTTAGCGATTGGTGTCGTGGCTTATCTGGCAACGGTAAGCCATGCGACATTAATGTTGGGTTCGTTCGGTGCCACCTGTGTGTTGGTATTTGGGTTTCCCGAAAGCCCGTTTTCCCAACCACGCAATGTCATTGTCGGCCATGTCTTGTCATCGTTGGTGGGCTTGATTTTTATTACGTTGCTGGGCGCACACTGGTGGAGTGTCGCGCTGGCGGTCGGTACAGCCATCGCTGTCATGCAACTGACGCGCACCGTGCATCCCCCTGCCGGTTCCAATCCCGTCATTGTGATGTTGACGGCACCCGGCTGGGATTTTCTGCTCACACCGACCTTGATTGGCGCGATGATCCTGGTGCTGGTCGCGGTAATTTTCAATAATTTACCCAAAGAACGTGCGTACCCTAAGTATTGGTATTGAATCTACATCGAGTACAGATTGCCGTCTACATGGGCGGCAGTAACGCCGTTGTTTTGCTACACGTTTAAGAATCGACTTATTACCGAACGAGGACACAACAATGAACACCAATTTATACCGGCTGGCAATTGTATTACTGATGTATGTCACAGCAGTTCCTACTTTTGCTGCAGACACGCGGCGCAATACACTGGGAATGGAGTTTGTGTTTGTGCCGCCGGGGGAGTTCCGTATGGGGACAAACTCGAGCGATATCGATCAGATATTATTTGAGATGGATACACCCGATGCCAGTATGTTTGATGATGAAACACCTGCTCACAGCGTACAAATATCGAAAGGTTATTGGCTGGGTCGCACGGAGATCACCCAGCAACAATGGCAACAGGTAATGCAAAATCGCCCAGGCCCTGCTGATCATTGGCAGCGCAGCGATTGGAAAACACTGCCGGTGGTGTCGGTCT
>JANNJI010000334.1:0-1091 GCA_031405795.1 Gammaproteobacteria bacterium | reverse complement strand
GACTTTTCACCGGCGGCAATTTAATTGCCACCGTGGGCATAATCGTATTGTTTTTCGGTGTGGGGTTCTTAGTGAAATATGCCGCAGAACATGAAATGTTCCCGGTAGAATTGCGTTTTGCCGGCGCGGCATTGATTGGTATCGTGTTGCTGGCGTTGGGTTGGCGGCTGCGCAACACGCGCACGGTATTTGGTTTATTGCTGCAAGGTGGCGGTGTGGGTGTGTTGTATATCACGGTGTTTGCGGCGGCCAAATTATTTCAACTATTACCGCTGGGCCTGGCCTTAGGCATAATGATCGCCTTGGTGGCCTTTTCTGCCATGCTCGCGGTATTACAAGATGCCAAGTACCTGGCAATATTCGGTGCTGCCGGTGGTTTCCTCGCGCCGATATTGACTTCCACCGGTGGCGGCAATCACGTCATGTTATTCAGTTATTATGCCTTGCTCAATCTAGGCATCGTCAGTATTGCCTGGTACCGCTCCTGGCGTGAATTAAATCTATTGGGATTTGTTTTCACCTTTGTGATTGGTTTGTTATGGGGCGCAAAATATTATCGCCCGGAGTTATTTCCTTCGGTTGAACCTTTCTTGATCTTATTCTTTCTTTTGTTTGTTGTGGTGGCGGTGTTGTTTGCCGTGCGGCAACCGCCGAATCTCAAAGGTGTCGTCGATGCCACCTTAGTATTTGGTGTGCCGGTTGTTGGTTTTGCAATGCAAAGCGCCTTGGTCAGAAACATGGAATATGGTTTGGCGATATCAGCATTGGTCGTTAGCGCCATGTATATTGGTCTGGCCATGTTGTTGTGGCGGCGTGCGGCACAAGGCTTACGCTTATTAATTGAGTCATTTCTTGCGCTGGGTGTGGTGTTTGGCACACTGGCGATCCCGTTTGCCTTGGACGGGCGCTGGACATCGGCTGCCTGGGCCTTGGAAGGCGCGGCGATCATTTGGATCGGGGTACGGCAACATCGTTTGCTGGCGCGCCTGTTCGGCATATTTTTACAAATCGCTGCGGGTGTGGCCTATCTGGGTGTTATTGCGCGGCAGTTACCAGGAGTGGTGGATCTGACAGTCGCGCTGCCTGCACCG
>JANNJI010000333.1:0-1359 GCA_031405795.1 Gammaproteobacteria bacterium | reverse complement strand
CGAAATGGTCAACAAGAAACTGGGTGACGATTCGTTCGACGCGGCCGAGGAGATGGTGCGCGGGTCTTCCATCATGTAGGTGATCAGCTTGCGCATCAGACCGTCGAACTCCTGGTCGATTTGGTCGTCGTGGCGCAGCACGTCACCACGGGGGGTAGCGTTGGTATAACCGTACCGATCGGCCCGATTTTTGTCAGCGCCGGAGCATCACGTTTCAACGGCAGCGGACTGGCCAGTAATGAAATCGCACTGCGCGATATGAATGGCGATGGTTATCCCGATCATGTCTACAGCGAAAGTGATAAGCAGGGTATTGTCAACGTCGCGCTGAATACCCGTGGCCGTACCAATTTACTGCGCAAGGTTCGTCGTCCGCTGGGCGCCGTCATTACGGTTGATTATGCCCACAGCGGCAACACCCATCAAAATCCGCAACACCGCTGGGTGATGAGCCGCGTCGACGTCTTCGACGGCCATGATCGGCCGGACGTGGACGACGGCGTCGACACCCAGGTGACGACGTACCGCTATGAAGACGGCGTCTATGATCGCTTAGAGCGCGAGTTTTACGGCTTCGGCAAGATCATCGAAGAAGAGCGCGACAGCGCACAAGCGGGCGAGCCGGTGTACCGCACCACGCTCAATGAATTCCGCACCGACAGCTTCTACAGCAAGGGATTACCCAAACGCGAGTTAGTCGCGGATGGCAATAACAAACCCTTCGTGGAAACCCTCAGCACCTACGTCCTGCGCAACATCGACACCGCGCAGGAACTCGTGGATGTCAACAACACCACCGCCACCGTCTTCCCCGAACTGCGCCGCACGCAAAAGCAGTTTTACGAAGGCCAGTCTGTCGCGGCTAAAACCACCCACACCGAGCATGAGTACGACGCCATCGGCACCGTCGTGCGCTTCCTCGACATCGGCGACGTCGCCGCCGCCGACGACATCGAAGCGATCATCAGTTACGCGAATTGTGCCAGTACCTACATCGTGGGCGAAGCCAATAGTATCGTCGTCATGGCCAACGGCCAATTGCAGCGCCGCCGCGAATCCACGCTCGACTGCACGACCGGCCACGTCACCCAAGTCCGCGCCTATTTAGAAAACGGCCAAGCCGCCACCACCGACCTCGTCTATCTCCAAAACGGCAACCTGCAATCGGTGACCGGCCCCGCCAACCACAAAGGCGAGCGCTTTGTGGTCAGTTACGTCTACGACGACATCATTGGTGCGCACGTCACCAGCATCACCAACAGTTTTAATTACACCTCCACCGCCACCTACGACTTCCGCTTCGGCCAAGTCAGCAGCACCACCGATCTCAACGGCAACGTCTTGAGTTACACGTATGAT
>JANNJI010000332.1:0-4178 GCA_031405795.1 Gammaproteobacteria bacterium | reverse complement strand
GTCCACTGCCGGGGTCCAGTCGCTGGTTGCCACGCTGCCATTGATATTGGCCGTGTCATTGCCAAACGTGCGTTCCATTTCTTTACGGAATTGTTCCATCACATTCCAGGGTTCGTAACGTACCAGTGTCATGAGTTATCTCCTACTGCTGTGTTGTTGCGCAGTATTGCGCGGTTAATGCTGATGACGGTTTATATGGGAACCTTCGTTGCCAGGTTCAAGTCTTGCCGATCTGGTTGTTGTGCAGGAGGCGTCGATATGGACCAGCCAAGTAGCGGAAGGGCCGATCTAAAAGCGACAAAACAGGGGCATATTAGAAACACAATATATAGTGTTAGAGCTGTTTTGGTTGATAACTCTGTGGAGAAGTGGTGGAAAACTTCCAGCATCTATCTAACTCATTGAAAGTTAGACGTGAAGATGCATTTCAAAATTTATTTTTTGCGCTTGTTGACAGCTGCCGTGGGAGGTCATAAGCTTGTTCGCATCTACTATATATTGTGGTTATGAGCTTCTACGTTTCGACTCACAAACGGCACGAAGTGACAAGCACTAAAATATATATACCGGGGGACACAGCAACCCCATCATCCGTATAATTTAAGGAGGAAGTGACCCGCGATGAAGCGTGCATTTTTAACAGAAGTGAAACCCGACTCGCTTGCCAATATCACCTTTCAACGTGCCTCAGAGGATATTTGGGATAAAAAATACCGTCTCAAAACCAAGGACGGCACCATCCTGGATCAGACCATGGATGAAACCTACCAACGCGTGGCGCACGCCTTGGCGGAGATTGAACCCTATGACCAACAGCAGTACTGGTATAACGAATTTCTGTGGGCCTTGCGCCACGGCGCGATCCCGGCCGGACGTATTATTTCCAATGCCGGTGCCTTGGAACACAAACCCGCCACCTCAACCATCAACTGCACGGTGTCCGGCGCCATCCGCGATTCGATGGATGACATCCTGGGCAAGGTGCATGAAGCGGGGTTAACGCTCAAGGCGGGTTGCGTTGCATCGGGCACCTGGGTCTATACCGAACGTGGCTTAGTCACGGCGGATCAAGCCGTCGGCGAAAAGCATCAGCAGATTCTTGCTTATGATCGCAACAGCGGCAGTTTTGAGCTGCGGCGTATCGAAAAGCACCTGACCACCCAGGTACCGCGTTCTGAGAATATCGAGATCGTCTCCAATGGTGTCTCGCTCAAAACCTCGATCAAACATCCCGTGCTGGTTTGTCGCGATGACAAACTGATCTATGTCCGTGCCGATGAAGTGAGTGCCGACGATGCGCTGGTGCACCATCAATTCGCTTGGTGTGCGGAGGATCAATCGGCGTTAACGGCGTGGTTTGCCGGGGCGCATCTGGGTGATGGCAGTGCGTATGCCAAACCGATGGAATATCAGTCCACGCGTCAGCGTTGGGCACAACGCGCCCGTGTCCAGGGTCAGCGCTTGGTATTTAAGATCCGCGCGGCAGAACGTGAAGTGGTGGAACGCTATGCGCAATTTTTCCAGACCTTCTGTGGTTCACGTGCGCAAGTCGTCACGACCGCCACCGCCAATGGCACTGCGGTATGGGATTATTGTGTCAGCAGTTTTGCCGCCAGCCGTGCCGTGGATATTATTGATCATCAGATCGGCAAGAAATCCGCAAGCCTGCATGTCCCCGCGTGGATACGCGCGCAACCGCAACAACATTTCCTGCCGTTTCTCGCCGGATTGATCGATACCGACGGCACCGTGAGCAAAGAACACGGCAGCGTGACGATTGCGATGCAAAATAATCGCTTTGCTGAAGAACTCAAATCGTTGCTGGGTTTGTTTGGTGTACACGCTAGCATCACTGTGCGCAAACCGCGTGAACACCTGTACCACGGTAACATGATTCGTGATGATGGCGGGTCGATGTTGAAGATCGCCGATTCCGATTTTCTGCGCGAGGTGGCGCACTTTATGGCCGACAGTGGCAAGCGCCGACGTATCCATGAACATGCCTCGCAAGCCGGGCAGTATGATCGTTATGTCATGACAGCGGCGTTGCGCAATGCCCTGCGTGATCTTGAAACCGGCTTGTCGCATCAGGATAAACAAACACTCGGTTTTTATCATCGTTATCACCAGGCGCGTGTCATTAGCCGTGTTTGGTTGGATCGCTGGCAGTTACATTTTCCGCAGTTACACCCCGTGATCGCGCGTGTGCGCAGTTTGCGTCCGGTCGAAGTTATTCGTCGTGAGCTGGATTTGGCCGAGACCTTTTACGATTTCACCGTCGAGCAGCACAACAATTATCTTGCCGGTAACCATGGGCTGATGGTGATCCATAATTGCGGCATCGGTTATGAATTTTCCACACTGCGCCCCAAGGGCGCCTATGTAACTGGTGCCGGGTCATACACCTCCGGGCCGTTGTCGTTCATGGATATCTACGACAAGATGTGTTTCACCGTCTCCAGTGCCGGTGGCCGTCGCGGCGCACAGATGGCGACGTTTGATGTCAGTCATCCCGATGTGAAGGATTTTATTCGCGCCAAACGCGAGGCCGGGCGTTTGCGGCAATTCAATCTGTCGTTGCTGGTCACCGAGGAATTCATGCACGCGGTGGAGAGTGATGGTGATTGGCCGCTGGTATTTCCGATCCGCGAAAAAGAAGCCGAACAAGACGGCCTCGATTTGCAAGACACCAGCAAAGTGGTGTGGCGCGAGTGGCCGATCACCGAAGGTTATGTTTGCAATGCTGAAGGCCTGGTGGCCTGCAAGATTCATAAGGTGATGAAGGCGCAGCGCGTCTGGGACATGATCATGACCTCCACCTATGACTTCGCTGAACCGGGTTTTATCCTGATCGATAAAGTTAATCAGATGAATAACAACTGGTGGTGTGAGAATATTCGTGCAACAAATCCGTGTGTCACGGCGGATACCTGGGTGCATACCAGTGTCGGCCCGCGTCAGGTTCAGGAATTAATTGGTCAGCCATTTGTGGCGCAAGTAGATGGTTGCGGTCATGCATCTGCAGTCGACGGATTTTTTAAAACCGCTACCAAACCCGTGGTGCGTTTGCAAACAACCGAAGGTTATCAATTGCGATTAACCAACGACCATCGCGTGCGCCGGGTCACTGCCTTCTCTCGCTATGTCACGGATACCGAATGGTGTGAAGCGGGCCTATTACGTGCGGGTGATCGTGTATTGCTGAACGATCATCGTCTCAGTACTGAATGGGCTGGCACATACAGCTATGAACAAGGCTATTTACTGGGCCTGTTGTTGGGTGATGGCACGCTCAAACAGGATAAAGCAGTGTTATCAGTATGGAAACCCGCTGCTGTTGCGAATGGTGTTGACGCACATCTGCCTACTGGCGTGCAGGCAGTCATGGCCGAAGCCTTGCGTGCTGCGCAGAGTATGCCGCATCGAGCTGATTTTAGTGGTTGGCACGAGATCGCCGGGCGTAATGAATTTCGCTTAAGCATCTCCGCGCTCAAGCAGTTAGCAGAAGATGTTGGTATGGCACCTGGCCACAAAGTGATTACGCCGATTTTAGAGCAAGCATCCAGCGAATGTTATCGTGGATTTCTTCGCGGGATGTTTGACAATGATGGTTCAGTACAAGGCAACCAGTCCAAAGGCGTAAGTATGCGTTTGGCGCAATCGGATCTAGCCTGTCTGCAAGCCACGCAACGCATGTTGCTCCGCTTGGGTATTTCCGCCAGTATCTACCAGGATCGCCGTCCCGCCGGCACCAGTGTATTACCGGACGGTAAAGGTGGCAGCAAACACTATGCGACCAAGCCACAACATGAGTTGGTAATCAGTGGATCAAATTTACTGCAATTCCAACAACTCATTGGGTTTGCTGATACCGATAAATCAACACGGCTTGCCACTGCACTGAATAATTATAAACGCGATCTTAATCGTGAACGTTTTGTTGTGCGTGTAGCAGCCGTGGTGGATGACGGTGTTGAGAACGTTTATGACGTACAGATACCCGGTGTCAACACCTTTGATGCCAACGGTTTCCATGCGCATAATTGTGGCGAACAGCCATTACCACCGTATGGTTCCTGCCTATTAGGCTCAGTGAACCTCACCAAGTTTGTACGCTCGCCGTTTACCGATAAGGCGGCGTTTGATTGGGATGAATACAACAAGGTCGTCGGTTTGTT
>JANNJI010000331.1:0-2001 GCA_031405795.1 Gammaproteobacteria bacterium | reverse complement strand
GATATACCAAAACCACGATGCGTGTTCGCCGGCTGCACACCCTGCGTCTTAAATAATGGCCGGAACACCAAGGTGACATCGGCATTCGCTGCCAAGTAAACTGCCGCGAATTGCGCCGTTCCATCACTTTTTATAAAGGCGAGGAAGTTAGTAGTTAAATTCGGTGACGACTGACTTGCCACGACATGGATGTCTTTTTCTTTACCCCCAGACCAAAAAATCCTATTTATCGGCATTAGTCTTAGCTCCGTAATGGGAAAAGTAACAACGGTGTTAAGAATGAAATAACGTTGTGTTTATGCGTGTGGTAAGATGATCTTAAAATGAAACAATACGAAATCAGGGTTGAACGAAGAACCTCCAACCCAATTTTTCGGTTTTGATCAAATTCCGAACCATTTCCTACATCGGTAACCATACATCACTCCATTGACCCGTTACTTTTTTAGCCACATGTTTGCAATCGAAAATCATCCTAACTTTCCAAAAACCCCAGACTACACACCAAGTTCACTCTGAGTCTCGTAACATTAATGATCACCCAAACCTATAAGAGGATAACCGACAATGTTAATCAGATGGGGCATTGTGACATGATACTGTCGTTATATATATCGTCTATATTCACGCGCCCGTCAAGCAAATAGTTCTGTTGAAATAATTGTGTGGAAATTAAATAACCAAGATGACGTGGTTCTATAAAATCATGTTTTATAATCAAGGTTACAAATGAGTGACACATTGGCACGCACCTTGAATTTGGCATACAGTGACTTTAATTGATCGCGTTAACTTCTTGTTGAATTAAATGGGATTTATACTATCAAGATTAAATTGCCGGGTTCAGAAATGACTAGCCGCTTGTTGAAAAATGCAGAACGTACTGAGAATTCTTTAAACCGACTCACGTCGGTAGCGGAAACCTATTGATATATATGGATTCCGGCTCGCACGGCGTTTGGCCGGAACGACGAATCGGGATTCAATGTCAAGTTTTTCAACAGGCCGTTAGAACATGCCCATCGATTATTTTATGTGACACCAGCTGTGTCTGGAATTATTGCGCCACAACACCGGTTCCCGCTGTACCCGCAGGCGCATCCTCCACCAATGGCGCAACCGCATCCAACGTTTGCTGGCCGCTGCTCTGTGCCTGGCGCACCGCGCTGGTGGCTGCCTGGTTTTGCTCGCGGACTTGCTGTTCCACCTGTTTGCTTACCGTCAAGCCTTCGATCTTATAACGGTAATCTTCAATTACGTTTTCGATCTCAACCTGCTTGAGTCCGGTAATAGGTTCGGCTTGTGCCAATGCATCCCACACGCCCTTCTCTTCATACTTGGTTAACATATCCTTACCCGCATCGTAGAGTTGTACGTTCACCCGCATGCAGGCAGTTAATTGATCGCTTTGCTCGCCCAACGTGGCCTCGGCCTTGCGCAGCTCCATCAGGGTCTCGCGCAACTTGCCGAGGGATTCTTTGAGTTTATCGTTAAACTCATAAATGCGTTCAGTCGCGGCTTCATTGGCCTGGATGGTTTTATCCGCGCGCTGTTCCAGTGATTTTGTCTTGGCTTCGAGCTTGCCGTTCCTGGCTTTGAATTCGGTATTCTCTTTTTGCAGTTGCTCAATTTGCGTGGTGAGTTGCTGTTTTTCTGTGGCAAGCTGCCGCAACACCTGTTGCAGGTGGGCATTCTGATCGGTAGCAGCCATTGCTGAACTGGCCCACAGGCAACCTGTTAACATCAACATAACGGCTGTTTTATCCATGACGCACCTCATTATTCACTCGTGGGTTAAAATTTCAGATTCAAATCCAACTGGAAGGTATCCACACCCAGCGGTGCGCCGTCAATCGCATCGGCGCTCAGATAACGAAACGACAAGGCAGTGTCTTCCGCCAGGCCGTAGGAAAATCCGAGAATATAACCTTTGGCATCGGTACCACCCAGAAGGAAATCAGAATCGGTAAAGGCATCCAGCACCGCGTCGCGCTCCAAATG
>JANNJI010000330.1:0-2196 GCA_031405795.1 Gammaproteobacteria bacterium | reverse complement strand
GTTGAAACGTGGCGGTGCGGCAACGCTAGTCAGTGCCATCGCGGTGAGTAAGATCAACAGGGCGTAACGAATAGGGGCAGTCATGCCCAAGAGATAGCAATATCAGTGCCAGAGAAGCCGGGACGAGCGCGTTGGTAACTTCCTCGTCCCCCTTTCGACCTTGTTACTTCTTTTTAGCTGTACGCCTTAAGCGCGAGGCTAGGCGCCGGGCCAGATCACCAAACAACTCCGTCTGGGTCGGGTGCGGGTGAATCGCGTGACCCACCTGCTCCAACGTCATATTACCGGCCACCATCATTACCGCCTCGCCGATCAAGGTATCAGCATGGTCGGCCAGAAAATGTACCCCTATCACGCGATGGCTGGTCTTATCGGCGACCAGCTTGATAAGACCATGGGTTTCGTTATTAATCATGGCCTTGGCGTCAATTTGCATCGGTACCTTGATTTCAACGGCATCAATACCTTTCAGCTTGGCTTGATCCACCGATAGCCCCACGAAGGCGGCTTGTGGCCGGGTAAAGATAACCCCGCAATCCTTATCCTGATCATAGGTCTGTGCCACGCCGCTGATATTGTCAGCTGCGACACGGCCTTGCTGGGCGGCGGTATGAGCAAGCATATACCCGCCGATCACATCGCCCACTGCAAAGATATGTGACGCACTGGTGCGGCAAAAATTGTCCGCTTTGATGACACCTTTTTCCGTTATCACCGCCACCTTATCAAGCTGAAGTGGCTCAAGCACCGGTCGTTTACCCGTCGCCATGATCACGTAATCACAGCTATAGGTTTTATTCTTGCCTTGGACATCCTGGTAGACCAGCTTCATCTCACCGGCCTTGCCCTTAATCTCGATCACCTTCGCTGAGGTCTCGATGGTCATACGCGGATCGCTATTGAGTACCGCAGTTAACTGGCTCGCCACTTCTTTTTCCACTTCCGCCAGGATGCGTTCCTGACCTTCGAGCAGGAGCACCTTGCTGCCAAAGTCCTGGAAGATCTGTGCCATTTCCACACCGATTGCACCTCCACCGATGATGCCGATTTTTGTTGGCACCTCGGTTAATTGCCAGACGGTATCGGAGGTGAGCACACCACCGTTTTTCAGTCCCACATCCGCGCCCTTGATCGGGGGTACAAACGGCGGCGCACCCGTGGCGATGACGGCGGCGCCGAAGGTAATGCTCTTACCTTTCTTGCCATTACCAGGGATGGCACGGCTATGCGGATCTTTGTTATTACCACCAGTATCAACAAACACCGTATGTGCATCGACAAAACGTCCAAAGCCCTGGATCACCTCGATCCGTACACCTTTATCGGTCTTCAACGCCATGTCACCCCGCGTTTCTAATACATGCCGACGGGTTTTTTCCAATTTCTGCCAATTCAATTTGCTCTTGGTGGTACCTTCGACACCCAAATGGCTATCGTGCGCCCGATCGCGCATACGATCAGCAGCGGCACGCCAGGCCTTGGAAGGAATACAGCCGCGCCATAGACATTCACCACCAGGCAATGGCGCGTCGTTGATCATCGCCACTTTAAATCCATGCTCCACCAGATCGCGTGCACAATCTTCACCACCGGGGCCACCACCGATCACGACAACATCGTAATCATATTTGCCCTTGGCCAATTCAAAACCGGAGGATGCCGTGGCACGAGCAACCACCGTTACCGATGCATCCACCCAGGTTGGATTCTCAACAAAACCTTTAAACGCATTTAAAAATTTAGCTGCCTCGGCACCATTGACGATGCGGTGATCCGCCGTAATGGTCACCGGCATGCCGTGTGGGCCAGTGGTGGAAATAGCAAAGATCGCCGAGGTACCAGGCGAAGGAATCGCATCAAAGTGCGATACACCCAACATGCCCATGTTGGAAATCGTAAAGGTTGGATTGGAATATTCATCGGGTTTGAGGCGACGGATGCGTGCGCGATCCACCAGATCCTTCCAATTATTGTTGAGCTCGGCAATCGAACGATGCGCCACATCACGCAATACCGGTACCACCAAACCCATGCCACCGGTTTCAACCGCTAAGCCAATATCAATCTGTGCTCGTTCAATAATGCGATCTTCATGTTGATACACCGCATTGATCTTGGGAAATTGCTCAATGGCCATGGCCGTGGCCTTGGCCATAGTCACAGTTAAGGAAAAGCCTTTCGCCTTGGATGCCGCCT
>JANNJI010000329.1:0-15700 GCA_031405795.1 Gammaproteobacteria bacterium | reverse complement strand
CGGTCTGCTAACACGGCGATCAGTAAACCCGCGATTACCGTAAGCGGTGTGGCGATCCCAATCCAGAACACGATATTGTTGCGGAGCGCCCCGAGCATGAGACGGTCAGTAAAGACCGCCACATAGTTCGAGAGGCCTACGAATTGCGCCGACATCGCCGCGAAATATTCACCGGGGTTCGTGAATGCCATCGTGACTGGAAGTGCAGGCGGCCCATTCCGGCCAAACAGGCTAATATACAACGTTCGCACGGCGGGAAGAGCCAGGAACCAGAGCAGCAACGCGAGAGCCGGCCCTACAAAGACAAAAGGCTGAAGTCGTGCGGTCCATTCAACCGGGAGCGCTTCCACCAGTCTATTGAATATGTAGTACAGAATGGCCACGCCTCCCACACCCCAAACGATGGCCACCAAGGCAATGGCCCATTTCGGCGCGTTCCCACCGCGTAGGAAGATATAGCCCTGATACAAAACAAAGAACGCGATCAGTGGGATGAGAATTGCCAGCCCGACTCGCAGGATCCAGGTAAATATCTTGCCCAGCGATCTTTGTTTACCTTCTGAGGTGTGCTCCAGAGTTGCCAAGGCGGACTCCTTTCACTTCTAAGCGATGTGGAAAATGATGTATCCGAAAATTATGAGAGGGCTGCCAGCCCGAATTGGACTGGCAGCCCTGGGAACTAGTGTCTAGCTATTGTGGCCAGGACGCGTCTATTTCTGGCACAATTGCTGGGGCCACATAAGCTGCCGTCTTTACAAAGTCTCTGCGCTTCATATTGCTTCACCTCATCGTTAATTAAAAACTGGTTCAGGTATCCGCGTCTATTAAACCCATTTCCTGGAACTGCTGAATACAGCCCGCCACGTCCTTGACCACCTGGCTACGCTCACAACCGGAAAAATCCGTACAAATACCCTCTACAATGGTTTCAATTGTATATATATCATCCAGCTTTTTCCATACATATTGTGCGACTGGATTTAGTTTATGTATTTTCCCCGTGAGGCTATCAAAAATGATGGTTTCCCCTTCAATATCCTGCACCAGTATATTATTGTCCCGTTTTTTCATATAGTTAGACCATGGTAAGCCAATCAAAAATCACACTGCGCCTTGTACAAGCCATATTTCAAAAGGTAACAGGCTACCTGGTTGCACACAAGCCGGAGCCCCTTCCTGTTGTTCTTGAGGACCAGCCAGCCTTGTGGCTGGCCAGATCAGGATTATTGCCTTGTGCTGACTACCATGCCCTCATAACGTGTACCAATCCGGAAACCCATGCCCGCCTGATGGCCACAGTGCTGTCATACCGGATGCTGGGTGAAAACACCTTGCAAGTATATCGAGATGTGGTAACGAACCTTGAATTCAATCCGGATTACTTTATCCCCCTCAAGGGTATCGATGTCTGCCAGCGTTATTATCCACTACCCTATTTGCGGCCAATGCGCGATATCGACTTTTTAATTGATGAAAGCGATATGCCTGCCATACTGAAGCACCTGACCAGAATGGGGTTTGTGGAAAAGCCACTCTCAGCGGATCTATTTAATGCGCCCCGGCACCATGAAATACCTCTGTATAATGCGACGCGACAATGCTGGATTGAAGTACATACCGGACTATTTCCTCCCGTCTCAATCAGCAGTAAAACCGGGATTTTCGATCTTGCCCAGCTATGTAAATTTTCTTACAACAACAATATAGTAGGAGACCCCAAGCAACGGCTGTTTACGCCTGAGTTTCTGCTGATCTATCTGGCGGCCCACTGGGCAGAAGACCTTAACTTTGAGAGTGGGTGTTTACCGCTATTGGACATCGCGCTCATTATTGGCAAAGAACCCGTCCATTGGGAAAAAGTAATTCAGATAACAGGCAAAGGTGTGGTAGCAGGCTACCTACTTATTGCCTTGTGCATGGTTAATATCGTCTTGCCTGGATTTGTACCACCCAACGTTATCCAGCAACTACAATCCCGGGCGATACATTTGAACAGGCTAAATCGTTCAATCTGCATTTCATTTCTCGTGCGTTACCTGCTTGCGGGACGCCCCTTTAGCCGATTAACCCAACACTCCGTCCCCAGCTTTGTTGAAAAACTGCTGTCTGACCACTCACCGTGGGCAAACTTCGCCAGGGCATGTTTCTCGCTGGTCGCACCTCACCACGGCCGCGTGAACTTTATCACCTCATTGAAAACACGTTTTCTTTCACTGATACATTCCTGACGTCGGCAGCAACGTTATCGAAATTATGAGATCTCGCTTTATAACATTTACTTCGTAACGAAGCCCTGTTCTGTACCCTCATGCTGCATATTACTCTTGCGTATACAAATGCGCACGCGACCACGGCAGTGTGTTGTTATGTTCACGGGCAAAGACGATCTGAAAAAGTTGTAATTCGCTAGTGACAAATGCGGCTTTTGAACCCGCCAAATATAAGCGCCAGGCCCGAATAAAATTCATATCAAACATTTTTTTCACTTGTGCGGCATGCTGATCAAATCGAATTAACCAATGCTGCAGGGTCTTGGCGTAGTGTAATCGCAGGTTCTCCACATCCAACACAGAAAAACCATTGGGCTCAAAGATATCCATCATTTCTTTTATCGATGGCGGATAAGCACCGGGGAAGATGCGTTTCTCAATCCAGGTGTTCATCAGGCCGGGTTTGTTGCGGCCAATGGAATGGATCAGACCACGTCCATCTTCTTGCAAGCAACAATGGATGACTTGTCCTAAGGATTCATACTGTTGCCGACCGACATGCTCAAGCATGCCGACGGAGACAAACACATCGTACTTGCCACTGATATTTCGATAATCGTCTTCAACATATTCCACCTGATGTGCCAAGCCCATCTCGTTGGTACGTTGCCGCGCAAAGGCGATTTGTTCGGACGAAATATTGAAGGCCCGCACCTTGGCACCATACTGTTGCGCCATGAATCGCGCTAACCCACCCCAACCACAACCGGCTTCAACCACGGTATCACCCGGCTTGAGTTGTAACTTGCGGCAGATGTGATGCAACTTCGCCACTTGCGCCTGCTCGATGGTCAGCTCGGCTTGCGGGAAATAGGCGCAGGTATACTGCATGGCTTCTTTATCCAGCCACAACGCGTAGAACTCATTGCTGAGATTGTAATGATGATGAATGTTGTTGCGCGAACCGGCTAAGGAATTAAAGCGTGGACGATGCCGGACCCAATGCAATACGTCGTTTCTGGAATTTTTACGCCCGGACTGATGCAAGGCACGATACACCAGCTCCAGCGACCCGGCCAAGTCGCCTTCAACCGTCACGCGCCCTGCGGCAAAGAGATCGCCAAAATAAAATTCCGGATCGTACAACAAACACCACAAGGCATGACGATCATGCAGATGGAGGGTAAAGGGTGATTGCGCGTGAGCGGTAATACAGGAATCATCCCATAACTTGATGTGCAGCGCGGGGTTGCCCACTGCCTGCAACATTTTTTCGACCATCCAGCGATCTAAGGCATTCACCTCGCTCGAGGTTATGACCGGACATGACGCTGGGGCCACGGCATGATGATTTTTGCCCTGAACCTGAGCAGTTATATCCTGTGACTCGGAGACTCCCATAACTCCTCCTGCAGCGTGTTGGCGTGGTCTCCATGGATGCTAAGCCATAAGCCCGCCGCGCTGCAAGCCTTCCCCACACACGAATAGTTGCGAGCTTGGTGCTACTGCCGAAAATAAGCGCGAAACACGCGATTAAAATGTATCTATCGTAGAGATCAGGAAAAAACAGGAAAAACACATTGGCGGAACACGGGTTCCGTCAATGTGTGACTGATAGGGTGATTAAACTATCGGCTGGAACGCCGTTAACGCATCCAAAGCTGCCGCATTACCCAAATGATGGCCGGGGAAATAGGTGCCGAACTGGCTGACACCATTTGTGGCGTGTAAGGCCAAATAATTCAGTGCAACCATTTCAACCAATTGATTAACGTTATTTGCACCCGGTGTAGCCATGGTTTCGACTGCACCTGTGGGGCGGAAATAGCCCAATTGTTGACGTGCTGGGCTGGTTAATACTGGCCGACTCGCAGGATTGTAAACCAGGAAAAATGAACAGGCTGTGGTTGAACTGTCACCGGTCCATACCCCTTTGCCACCGGGCACGGTGATGGTTGCGCCGGTACCCGTATCAGTCAGCGTGGTCATATCCAAGGTACCGTCACTAAAGACGGAACCGTCACTAAAGACATAAATCATTAACGGCATACCAACCCGAGCGGCGTATTCCAGACAGGCGCCGATACATTTACCTGCGCGCAAGTCGCGCCGTTCGCCGGCAATACGATCACCCGTGTGATAATCATAACCACCCATAGTGACACAACCCGCTCCAGCAGACCGGTTCACAACCATTTTCATCACTGACGCGGTTTTACGAAGTTCCGCATCGCCATTAAATTCTGCTGTACTAAAGATGCCGGTTGGGCCGACAATATTCGCATCACGCGCGGGATCAACGGCGTTGATGTCACCAAATCTATCCGCTAAATATGCAGACTTGACGTAACCACAACGCACGCTTTGTTTGATAGCAGCATCATTCAACAGTGTGTTTACATTCGGCAATTTGCTATTGGTAATCCGTGCTGCCGATTCCATCACACGCACGGCATCATTCAGTGACAACACGCTCGCCACACCGCCCGTATCTCCTGTACCCACCAAACCAGTGACATCGGTGGGGCGATCAACTTTGACAGGCCGTACGTTTGGATCAAGGCTAAACGGCGATGCGGTAGGCGCAAGTGAGTTACCACCTGAATCAGAGTTTACTGAACCGATTAACGCCGCTACCTCGCCAGCTGCACCCATTTTTGCAATGGCATACAGAGGATTATGAGGGTTATTGCCCGTATCATTTTCAGAACGTGCGGGAATCACGGCACCGTTTACATTCGCACGCCTGCCCACCGATAACTTACTGAGAATACCGGCGAGCATCGCGCTCTCAGAGTGAAACTTTAATCCGAGTTCACTATTGGTAAACAATGTTAAGCCATCGGGTGTCCGGCCTGCAGGTAATCCCTGTACGCGATAGCCAGCTGCATCTAATAAATCGGCTTGACCGCCCTGCTTCCCTGCCAGAACGTTACTATTGGCAATATTTGCGCCGCCCGCCAAATCGAAGCAAATAAACGGAACCCTTGCCCCGGCGCCGCTGATACAGGTGCTGCCAATATCATTGGTAGGATACAGCAAATCAGACGCAACAGCCGCCTGTGCCTCTGGAGACAAAAACAGATTGAGTAAGGCATTGCCCGTAACCAGCGTCCCGCCGGTAAGCATACCCTGTCGCAGAAAATCACGGCGGGTCACGGGGCGAGGGTGATCCGGGTGAAATAATGGATCATTGGGTTGGAGAGATTGGCGTTTTTTGCTCATAAATAGTGGACTCCAGTTAATTATCCCGGGTTACTGTAATAACATTGCTGCACTGCTGATGGCAGCGGCACAGGTTGCTGTAACTATTTCTACCGTTCTAGGCCCAGAGCAAGCGCCAGCACACGAAGTTGATAACGTACCAATCAGACTGCGTAACTCTGTCCGCACCGCCGTTGCGCTTGGCTGGTTCGTTGGTGTTCCAGAGGTGACGTTTAATAGCCGATCCAGGAGCGTATCAATCACGGCATCACGATTCGCATCGGTTGCAAATGACATCCCACCAAAGTTAACCGACGGGAAATAGGTCGTACGCGTGGTATCACCTGCTAGCTGGTTACAATAGTTAATCGCCAGTTCAGTAATACCGGTTTGATGCGAAGGAACAAACCCAGTAATCGCTTCTGTTGGCGGTAGCTGCTGGAAGATACGATTAAAGGTCGTTGCAACACGCGTACGGTTAATACCCGTCAGCTCCGACATACTGGCACTGATCTCCTCAAAGGTGTGGAGAGCCACATCGGATACGGCAGAGGGATTAAGCGCAGGAGGAATAAGCGCAGCGCCGGTTAATGGCGGATTGTAATCCTTGGTCGCTACCTGGCTACCGATTGTTTCGAAGCTGAGGAAGAACTTATCAAGCGTAGGACCATTTTCTTTGGGTATCACGGCACCTAGGTAAGAAAGTACTTGGCCGGAATCCGGTCCAGTTCCCGCAAGATAGGTACTGCCAATTGTCGCATTCACCCCGGCAAAGACCTGGCCAATAGCGGATTCCCGAGCGTTAACACCCACGCGAATACCGCGAATGGCCAATGCTGTTGGAACAGTGCTATTGAGATTGATGAGGGTGGGTTTGTAAAAGAGATAACTGAAACCATCAAACTCTTCTACTTGCGCATGGACATAACTTCCTGCCGGGAACCCGCCAAGACCACTCACATTAAACATTAAGATATATTTCTGGCCAACACTGGCGGAAAAGTTTTGTTGAACCTCTGCTTCCGTTAACGCAGCGCGATGAATAACAACCTTGCGCAACGTGCCCGCCCATGGTCGTGCACCACCTTCACTACCGAACATTAATTGGTAACCACCACCTGTCAGCCAATTTCCGAGGGAGGCCCCAGACACAGGATCCGTGTCTTCAGTATAACGACCATTGACGTAGATTCGTCGACCAGCCGCAGCACTATACGTGACTACGACGTGTTGCAACGTGGCTAATGCATCATTGTCATCGTCATTGGTTTCCAGTACGGGTTCACCCGTTGTTTTTTGTGCAGTCGGGATAGCGGGATTATTTGACCGATTAAAGGATTGATAACGGGTCTGATATTGGGCCAGTGCAAAGTTACGCTCTGCCCCGCTGGCAGAAAAGCTGACAATATTAGCGTCCTGCTGCGTGACATTGGATGGAATGACCCATGCCTCAATCGTGTAGGCGTTGGCACTGATAATACCGCTATGTATCTTACTGCTGTCGGTGGCTTGTGCACGACCGGTTGGCGTGAGAAAGCGGATACCCCAATTTGGCAACCATTGATAATCCGTGCCCTGAACTCCTTGCAGGGAAAGATTCGTTGGTGCACCCACGCCACTCGTGTCATTAATGACGGCGCCTGTGCCTTCCTTGAAGTCGTATACCGCAATCGCGTTGGCATCAATCCGACTACCCAAACTCACCGATATCCCGTCACTCAGATCAACAACACGACTGACAACCGTGCCTGCTTCCTGAGTGATTGCTGTTATTCCATTGGCCATTGCATCAATCGCTGCCAACATGGCCGCGCCGTCGTTTGCGCAGCTAGTCGTCCAGCAATTATGATTATCGTCCACTAAGCGACGATACAGACGCGATTGCGAGGTCGCGTTCAGATTGATTTTGGCATTGCTCACAACGGCATCGTAGGAGGCTTGCGCAGAGGCGACAGCAAAATACGGTTGTTGCGCCTGTTGCACGTTGGGCACGTGACAATTTGCGCAACGCGCCATGAGGATGGTATGCACCCCGCTATAATTGCCTGGCGCGGTTGCGGGAAAGAATTTACCACCGCTGATGGCTTCGTCGGTCGGCGCAGTCAGCGAGATCGTTGTTCCTGTTGTGCCAGTGGGTTGAATCCAGGCGGTAATCCAGGTGGTGAGATCAGTCGCGCACGCGGCCTGCGTTGCCTGCCAGCAAAAATGGCCCGCACCACTGAATTTTGTCACGATGCCAGAGGCAGAGGGAGTTGTGCGATTGATATAACGGTTGGAACTGGAAGCATCACTCTGAGTAATTGTGGAATACGCGGCATTTACGTCAGAGGCATTGGCAAAGGGATGTGATGCGGCGTTACCTCCGGGGGTATGGCAATTGCCGCAACGGCTAGTGGCATTGATATTGCGCCACAGATTATCGCGAAACCGATCCAAATCACTACCGCCACTACTGTTAAAGAAAGCCGTGCTTTCTGATGAGGTGGTTGTACCTGCCTGTGGTATCTGCGATGTAGTGGACGCACCACCACCGCAACCTGCCAGGGCAATCGAGGCAAGTAACGCCAACCCGCCCAGCCGTGAGAAGAACCTTCCGCTATTGCTTGTTTGCATATTATTGATCTCGTTAGTGTGTTTCATTGTGTCTCTCTCCGGGTACTCTCTTAACTCACCATGGCAGTTCTGGACAATTATTACGGACCACGACAGTCAGCGGCCGAGTCAGCAAATAAGGTACGCATATTAAAAGTGCTGGCACGGAAATTTGTCACCAGGGTACCCAATGTGGTTTCGGTGGGCTCATTAAAACAAACGGCCTTATACACCTTCACCGCCTGGCAACGAGCAAATGCATTA
Source organism: Gammaproteobacteria bacterium (assembly GCA_031405795.1). Classification (GTDB taxonomy): domain Bacteria; phylum Pseudomonadota; class Gammaproteobacteria; order UBA6429; family Thiohalophilaceae; genus JACQBC01. The sequence goes on along the minus strand of JANNJI010000329.1, from coordinate 7,430 downwards.
CTGTTCGCCAGTTCCTGACCAAGTGATTGCATACCATTACCAGTTGTTGGCACTTGCTGGCCACCGCCCCAACCCATATTGGCATTAGGACCTGCACGCCAGTAATTGATCCAGCTGTCATCTGAGGTGATATAGCCATACGGAAATACATTGGAGTTAATCAAATATTTTTGTTGCACCAAGGTGGGGGTATAGGTCAACTGGCCAGAATCCGGGTCATCGTTCGTGTAAGTCCACTGATAACGGGCATAGGCACCGGCCATACCATCCATACCCGCATGGCAACCCATGCACGTATTCAGATATACAGAACTATCGCCACCCGGGCTACGCGACACGTCTTGACGCACACGGTCAGGAATGCGGCTGGTATCCTTGAGATGCTCCAAGTCACTGCACAGATAATTCAACATGGTGAAACGAAACATGGCGCGATTGGTGCCATCAACGAAAAATGCACGTGATGATTGGCGGGTGGTTAGTACACCTGATACCGCACCGGCTGGCAACCCAGTGATTTGTGATTGGGTGCGGCGTATTAACACCGCTGTGTTACTCAGGTCCGCATTGCTGCTTTCCAATTGGGTGTACATGGTATTGTTGCTATTTGAATAGGTACCTGACCCAACGTAGATGATGTCGCCATACAGCGCTTCGCGAAAATCCACACCATCACGCACCATGCCGATGAGCGTGGCAGCGGTATCATTCAAAGGGGTAAACACCGTCATCTCCTCATTGGTCCATGGCATCACCATGTTTTTGACTGTGACTCCCAGAAAATTCGGATTTTGCATTGCGATGTCGGCTGCTGTTCTACCGGTTGTATCGTTGGTAAGCGCAGTCACCATGCTGGTTAAGACGGCGTTACTCGGTGGCACTCCCGCCAAACGGTCATGTATACGCTTGGCCTGCTCACGGACACCTGCCTCGGCGGTGACACTTAACCCCATCGCACATCCTATACTGGCCGCCATTAACAGCGTCTTAGCCAAGTTTTGTCGCAACATCGCATTTTTCATAGCGTTTTCCTAAGTTTTCGTTAACCCGGTTATCGTTAACTCCCGGCCATCCTGATAATCTGGTATCGAATTTCGCCAAATACATCACAGGAAGGCTAGGTCTTTCTGTCTGGAGCTAACTGTAGAGGGAAACCGGATTAATTTTCATGAAATAGGTCACAGAACCAAGAAGAAAATTTGTCCATAATCTCAATACGTTACCGAGTTAACATCTTTGAGGGATTAAGCTCAAGAGAATGCTAAAAGTGGCGAATAAAGGTAATACAGCGATCACCGGTCCCTAACCTACAGCGAGAATTTGGTCATGCCCTATCAGCCTAACAGTACTACATACCTATCTATGATTCTCAAAGGCTTAGGGATAGCCCTGCTCGGATTTGCCGTAACCGCTTGTGGTGGCGGTGGCCAAAAAGCGGACCCCACTCTCCAGTCTATGCCGGTTGCCTACGTCAAGCGCCCCGTGCCCACCAATAATAACGGCAACCCCATATCCGGTAACCTATTTACTCCTGCGGCGTTTAACCTTGGTGCAGAACTCATTATCAAGAGCGCAGCAGCACCTAGCGCCCCCGAAACTCGGATCACCCCCGCCTTATTGAGCGATCCTGCCTTGCGTACCCGTACGTGGGATGTGAAAGACCTGGAGTTCTCCATCGACGGCACGAAACTTATTTTTGCCGCCCGTCTGCAAGTTAATCCCAATGACAATACAGATGTGCAAACCTGGGATATATACGAGTACAACCTGTCCACTGCGGTGTTACGCCGAGTAATGGCTTCAGATTTAGTCGCCTTGTTAGGCGATGAAGTCACGCCCAATTATTTGCTGGATGGTCGCATTATTTACTCCTCCACCATGAACTGGACGACCCGTGATGTTATATCCGGGCAAGGCAGCGCAGCGATCAGCCCGGCACCTGAAACTGAAGGTAACAATGGTGGTCCGGCGTTTAGCCTGCATGTTATGCGCGTTGATGGCAGCGAAATTACCCAAGTCAGTTTCGGCACCAGCCATGATTTGTATCCTTCGTTAATGCATACCGGCCCATTTAACGGCAGAATCGTGTTTAGCCGCTGGGATACCAAAGCATCCGGTCCTAATCCTCGTGACCGGGGTATGCACTTATATATGATGGACCCGGATGGCCGAGGTGGTGAGTATTTATATGGCCGCAACAGTCATGCAACCGGCACCACCAACGACGCCATACAGTTTGCCAAACCCCGGCAAATGCCCGATGGGCGCATCCTGAGTTTAATCCGGCGGACCACAGGAACATTCGATGGTGGCGCGGTGACATTAATCAATGTACAGAATTTTGTTGATAATACCCTGCCAATTGGCTCGCAATCAGGCAGTGCACAAACCGACATCAGCGGAACTTTTGCCAGCACACGTAACGGTATTACCAATACAGGTAAATATAATGCGGTGTATCCGCTGCTGGATGGAACCAATCGCGCCCTGGTCAGTTACAGCGAATGTTTTGTTAACGTAGTGGAAGATACCATCACCGTGACACACCGTTGCACCGATAGTAATCTAGTGAACCCAACCGTAGCACCGCCGCGGTATGGAGTGTTCATGTATGATATGAGTAACAACACTAGAACTGTCGTTACTGCTCCGGTAGAAGGATTTTATTTTACGGATGTGTCCGTCGCCCAGGAACGTCCCACGCCTACTTTCATGAGCATGAGTACCGACAGCTCATTGGCCGGGATCATTCACTTCCGCAATATAAAACCAGCCGGCAACACAGCCGTCTCTGCGCGTTTTTATAAACACGTGTACTTACCTGATGAGATTCACCCCAACACCGTGGGTGCCGATGGCAGCCGCTCCCTGCGTGAGCTTATTGGTTACGCACCCATTGCCGCCGATGGCTCGGTACGCGTGCGGTTACCGGCAAATGTACCCTTATCCATGCAGTTGGTGAACGCCAATAACGAAGACATCGGTCCAGAACACGAGGCTTGGTTTAGCGTGCGCTCCGGTGAAGAAAAAACCTGTAATGGCTGTCATGTGACCGGCCAGCCGCATGGTCGCCGCGATGCGGAAACCGTGGCAAATGCAGGCGGAACCATTGCTCCCACCGGTACCGGCACAAATATTAATCCACTGATCGACTATCCCAGCCTGGATCCCACCGTACTGGGTTCATTGGTGAATAACTCAGGGTGCCCTACTCAAGCAAACTGGATTGGCAATTGCCGCGTGACGATTGACTACAATACCCATATTCATCCCATCTGGGCCGCGAACGGCTGCGTTGCCTGTCATGATCCGAATCTTGACCTCAATGCAGATATGATTCCCGATGGTTTAGCCGGGGTGGGCGGCTTGGATCTGACTATTGCTGGTGCGGATGCAGGTGAGCCCACCAATTATAATGCGTATACCAATCTTGCCCCCAGCCGCATCGATCCGGGATCAGCAAGCTCAAGTGTATTCTTTGCTGGTGGCAGATTTGATGTGGGTGGTACACACGCAGGCAGATTAAATGCGGGGCAAATCAAGATGATTCGTGAGTGGGTTGATATGGGTGCCCAATATAGCAACAGACCACTACCGCCATAGCCGTTTCTATTTGGTTACGATCAGCCCCAAGCCTCGCCGATACAAGCAAAGTCGGTTGGCGGACTTGGGGCTTACAGTTACAATGGGCCGAGAAAATACGTCTGATAACAACAACCGAGCGCCCGAGATATCATTACCCAGTTATGCGTGCCCTTTACCTGAGTGTGTTGCTATGTTTGTACGTGGGTATCGCCACTGCCGAGGAAGCAGCACGAAATCTTGTGCAGGTTTATGACCCCTATATCGAGATGCACACCGGCGATGGTCGAGGTTTTCCCATCTTCCATGTCATCGACCGCAATGAATGGATTGAAATATTATTGCAGCGTACCGACTGGTTCAAGGTGCGTACGGAAAACGGCGTTGAGGGCTGGGTAGCACGTGGACAGATGTTACAAACCTTGAACCCGGATGGCGCCAAGGTGGAAATCAAAGAAGCATCACAAGAAGATTATATCAATCGCAAATGGGAAAACGGTATCCTCGGCGGCGATTTTGGTGGCGCCTATATTATCACTGCGTATACCGGCTATCATTTAACTGAGAATATCTCGACAGAAGTATCGTTATCGCAGGTACTAGGCAATCTTTCCAGCAGCGTGATGCTGGCATTCCACCTGGTCCATGAGCCCTTTCCAGAATGGACAGTGTCGCCATTTTTTACACTTGGTACAGGAATAATTGACACCACGCCACGTTCATCCCTGGCGCTTGCCCGTGATAGTCGTGATAATCTTACTCACTGGGGATTGGGTGCGCGGATGCATCTCACCAAACGGTTTTTAGTTCGGCTTAATTACAACAATTATGTTGTTTACACCAGCCGTAACAACAATGAGGAATTTACAGAATGGAAAGCCGGTTTCGCCTTTTTCTTTTAACCGCGACGCTGTTACTGTCTCCATTGGCACAGGCGGCTGATAACAAACAACCGTCACCGAATCCTGATGCTGGACAAACGGAACCGTTCAAGCAGATTATTCAGCAAGAATCGGTGATTCAACCGGACATTAAACGTCGCCAGGTAAAAGAATCGCAGATTGATACAGAAAACTTTGAAGTCGGGGTGTTTGTCGGCTTATTGAGTATTGAAGACTTTGGGACCAATTCAATCATTGGCGCACGTCTTGCTTATCACGTAACAGAAGACTTCTTCTTTGAGGGGACGTATGCCCTGTCTGAAGGCGGCACCACCAGTGCGGATAATTTTGGCCCACCACTGCTGAGCACATCGCAGCGCGAATACACCTTCTACACGGCCGCACTCGGTTACAATTTTTTGCCTGGGGAGGCGTTTCTTGGACGAGGCCTGGCATTTAATACCTCTCTTTATTTGGTTGCAGGTATTGGCAATACAGAATTTGGCGGTGAAAATCGATTTACTGCCATGTTCGGCGCAGGTTACCGGTTAATTCTCAAAGATTGGTTGGCTGTTCACGCCAATGCGCGTGATCATATCTTCAGTATTGATATTACAGGTCAAGAAAAAAATGCGCACAATATTGAAATATCTTTGGGCTTGACGTATTTCTTCTAACGGCAAATGAGGTGCAATATATGAATATCATCAGAATCGCGACTTTCGGTATTTTACTTTTCACTGGTTTGCATGCCAGTGCATTAGAAGTAGGCCAGGCTGCACCGGACATTGCATTGAGTTCTATCGACGGTAAAAATATCCGCCTCAAAGAATTACGCGGCCAGGTTGTGCTTGTGAATTTCTGGGCCTCCTGGTGCGGCCCCTGCCGGCAGGAAATGCCGCTGCTGGAAGACATGTATAAGAAATACAGCAAGCTCGGTTTTACTATTCTGGGTGTGAATGTTGAACAGGACAACAGCAAGGCCAAGGCTTATTTGCGCGATGTGACGGTCACCTTCCCCATTTTGCTTGACCCGCAAAACATTGCCAGCAAGCTGTATAACGTCGAGGCTATGCCCACTACCGCCATCGTTGATCGCAATGGCAAGATCCGTTATGTCCACCTGGGTTACAAGGCCGGCTACGAAGAGACTTACAAAAAACAGATCAAAGAACTGGTTAAGGAGTAACGGTTATGAAGGCAATGTTGGCGATCATTGTTTGTGTACTCACGCTTGGCATGACGGGTTGCGGTATCCAACCCTGGGTCAAGCCGTATGAACGGCAGAATCTCGCTGATCCAATCATGAATCCCAACCGCGACGGCGTGTCGGCGTCGTACATCCATCATGTTCACGAAACACGTGAATCTTCCCGCGGTGCGGGCAGCGTCTCCGGCGGCGGTTGCGGGTGTAACTGATTTATATGACGCGTTTGTTCGTTGCTCGCACATTCATTCTCCTTGCGCTGGGGGCGGCTCAGCTGCCTGCGGCAAATGCAGGTGTGTTACCGGAGGAACGCACGGATTTGCTTTATCACCGCTATAGCGGTGACGAAGTCACCGTCAGCGGCCCCTCGTTGTTGGTGCGCAAACAAACCAGCACCAATACCTCGGTGTTTTTTAACTATTACATCGATAATATCAGCAGCGCCTCCATTGACGTCCGTACCTCGGGCGCCAGTCGTTACATCGAAGAGCGCACCGAACAAACACTCGGCGTTGATTACCTGCACGGCAAGACCACCATGGGCTTTGCATACACCGACAGTGCTGAAAATGATTATGAAGCGACGTCCTATCATTTTAATCTTAGCCAGGATTTCTTCGGTGACTTAACCACCCTTAGCATGGGTTATTCCAAAGGCTCCGATACCATCCGTCAGACAGGAAATCCGACTTATTTGCAATTTGCCGACAAACAAAGCTATCGACTGGGTCTGTCACAGATCATTACCCGCAATTTCACGATGGGGGTTGGTTATGAAACCATAACCGACGAAGGTTCTTTGCGTAATCCTTACCGAGTCTATAGTTACTGTAACCCCGAAAGCACGTGTGCCGCCCGCGGCTTTGCAGCAGAAATATACCCCAATACCCGCACCAGTAACGCCCTGTCAGTACGTGGCAGTTATTTTCTGCCGTATCGCGCCGCGCTGCACGGCGAATACAAAGTTTTTAACGATTCCTGGGACATCAGCGCAACGACAATGAGTCTTGGTTACACCCAACCCATTTCTGACTTCATTATCGATCTGCGTTACCGCCTTTATAGTCAAACCAAGGCCGAATTTTATAATGATCTATTCAATCGCGTGGACGAATTCAATTTTTTAGGCCGCGATAAAGAATTGAGTACCTTTGACAGCGTCTCTTTTGGTACCACCATCAGTTACGAAATTGCTAAAAGCGGCTGGTGGATCTTTGAAAAAGGCTCCTTGAATTTATCCTGGGACCACATCGAATTCACCTACAAGGATTTCCGAGATGTACCGGCTGGAAGACTTCTGGGCAGTGCGCCGGGAACAGAGCCCTTGTTCGCCTTCGGCGCTGACGTCATTCAGCTCTTCGTCTCGTTGTGGTACTAAATAACCTTGTTATCGCGCATAACACAGCACCCGTTTCATTTTAGAGCACACAATAGCATGTACAAACATATACTTCCTTGGTTGCTTTGCTTTCCCCTGCTCGGCCATGCGCAGTGGTTTAAGGAAGAACAGGCGATCATGACGACCTCGGTCAGTGTTGAGCTGTGGGATGAGGATGCGGCACATGCTCAACAGTGTATTGCGCAGGTAATGGCGGTGATGCATCACATCAATGACACCATGAATCCTTTCATCATGCCAAACCAGACTCGTGGTTCCACAGGTTTGGCACCCGAGTCTGGCTCCCAACGCCGCTTCACGTTTGAAGAACAAACCGCAATCAAGGCAATCAAAGAATCCTTCGTCATCTTCTTCGCTGAGG
>JANNJI010000328.1:0-6974 GCA_031405795.1 Gammaproteobacteria bacterium | reverse complement strand
AGGAGATCAGGCGGCTCATGACCTTGGCCGGCGGGATCACGATGGCCCCGTCAAGATAGGTGATATGCTGGCCGATCGGGCCGGTCAGATCGGGGGCGTTGAACGGGTAATCATGTGCCATGGGACTGCCTGACAGGATTGAAACTTCATCTTGTCGAAAGCTCTATGCAGCAAAACGGCACTTGTAAAACACATCCGGGGCCGCGCCGAATTTTGCGGACATCGCTGAGCAGCGGTTGGGGATGAGTTCGCTTAAATTGCACGGTGCCCATGAGGTGGCGAAATACATGCCCAAGGGAATGCAGGACGCGGGCTCGACCATGCACCGTGCCGCCAGCAAATTTGCACTGGCCGCACAGGAATCCGCGATTGACAATGACATGAAGAAATCCGTTGCGGCACTGGCGACACTGACGCAGGCGTGTGTGGCGTGTCATGCGGTTTATCGGCTGCGGTAATGGATTTTCCCATTCTGCACGGTGACCGACATCCAATGTTCAATCGCGGTCTCTGCCGTATCCAGGCCGGTGTTTTGCAACCACTCACCAATCAACCTGACTTGATAGCCGTTTTTTGTCTTGCGCGTCACCAACAGCTGGTTGTTATTGACATCCTTAATAGCGGTTTGGGTATCCAAATAATCAAGGGTTTTGCCGGTTTCAATATTAATCAGTACCAGTGACAAATTATTAAATGACGGCCGGTTATCCGTGGATAACCACAACAAGATCGTATTATCACTTATCGGGAACGCCACCAGGCTTTCCTGGCCAACCGCCGCCGGATCGGCACACAGGTTTTTAACCTCGGAAACACTGCCGCGTGAGGTATACAACGCTGGCTTGATCGGCAGTGGGATTATTTTGCCTTGCGTAGTTTTAAAACTGACGGACATGTCATCTTCCGTGATATCACCAGAGACGGAGTTGAAAAACAGTTCAAATGTTTTATTTTTATGCGAACACTTTACCGGCCATTGCGCGGGTGGAAAACCATCCGCAGCGAAAACCTGGCCCAGGTTGACAGTCATAAACAGCGCCAACAGCAGGTGTGGTTGCATCATATTCATTTTATTTCCTTCTTAGTACTCGTTAAACAATCGCGAGCCTCTGTATCTCAGATCAACAGGCCAACTCTCAGACCACGTTTAATACTGATTTTGAATATTCTTACAATTTATGCAAAAGGTGCTCAAAATTTCCCACACCTTTTGATTTACCTGCTGCGACAATCTTGTGACCTTCCGCACGCAAGTGCGCCGCATGGCCCTCGATCCCACCAGGAAATTTCCGTATTAACTCACCACTTTTCTTTAAAACACGCCAATACGGTAAATGGGTATTTTTCGCAGCCGCTTCGGCTGCGGCCACACACAACGATTTTTCGGTTGTCGCAGGGCAGGTTACTTCTGTTTTAAATTTCTTCGCCAGCTTTTTACACACGGTATCAATCGTGACCACCTGGCCTTTTGGAATCTTTTTTACTAGCGAGGTGACCGTATTGGGCGAGGGTTTAAACATTTTTCCTGAACAACCAAAATATTTTTCCATCGTTTTCGGAATATTTACGATGACATCTTGTGAGTCCATACATTCTCCTATGCAAAATATTATGCTGCCCGTCCCGTCCATGTCGTCAATTGTGTGGCCCCTCTGCCGTTGACAACGGTTTCACAGGTATAGCATAGTAGATAACCGACTTATCCGATACCGGGTGGTAATCCGGTCCATAAATTTCCAGATCGGCACCATAGGTATGGCACATACCGGATTGCAGCAACCAGCTTGAATAAATATAGTTGACCGTGTTATTAATATTTTTCACTTCGCCCTTATGGGTAAACTTCGCATACGTTGCCGCCGGTATTTCGATGCTGACCATATTTTTCGGAAGCGTGCCAAGCTTGCTCACCTCAAAGGTGGCATAATACTCCAGTTGATCGGTCTGCTCTTTTGTTTGTTGCACAACGCCGTAGCCAACACCTGCGACCATGTTTTCTATTTCATGCATACGACTCAAAAAATCATCCCACAGGGGTGGCAATTTTTCGGCGATATTGTTTTTCTCTGAGTCAACGCTATAAAAACAGGTTTTCATACCCACCATCAGCATTTTTTTCTGCTGATATATCTCCGGTTCCAGTGAAATATTCTGGTTGATATGCTGCAAATACTCAGTATCAAACTGTATCTTTTTCAGGAACAGACTTTTGTTACCTAATTTCCGGTATTCATTGGGTGTCATATCGAAGGTTTTTTTAAACACGCGGGTAAAACTTTCTTGCGACTCAAAACCGGCACTGAGGGCAATATCAATAATCTTGGTGTTCGTCACCAGGAGTTTTTCCAATGCATTCGCGAGCCTCCTGGAACGAATATAGGTTTTTAAGGTTTCATTGGTCAAGGCTTTGAATATGCGTTGGAAGTGCCATTGGCTGATACCCGCTGCTGTAGCAACCTGCGCCAGGGTTATGTCAAAATCCAGATTGGCTTCGATATAATCGATACCTGTCTGAACTTGTTTTAGGTAATTCACGGCGTATCACCTATGCTTGCGGAGGTTTAAAAAACCCAGTCATTGAAACCAATTTTCCATTATCGTTGTATTCACCATAACTCATCCCATCACCCAGCACAATATTGTCACCATTGCGCATTTCCCATCGTGCAATACTTTTATTGCTGTGCGCGAGAAAAGCAGTAGTTACAAAATACCCTCCCGGAATCTGTTGATGGAAATCCAGCATGTACGCTTCAAGTTCATGCCAGCCTTTGGTTTTTATTAGCGGATCATGATATTGACAGGCAGGGTCTAAACACTTGGCGAATAAAGCGCGTTTTTCAGTGGCCCTCGTAACCTTCCAGGAAGCGGCATAAATTTCCCAGGTATTTGCTAAATTATGGCTCATCACACTCTCCGATTAGTTGCGGTGAGGTCAGCTTAGCTTCGATTTTATGGTGAGTTTTGATATTTTGTGCTTTTTACGCTAACGCGGGAATAAAATCTACACTGGGATGATTAATGCTATGCAATATAAATTAAGAAAAACAGAATACCATAACATTTCTAACGGTCTGAATAAATCAGACCCGTTATTACTAAGTCACATGAAATGGATACCTTCCAACCAAGACCGTCAGCCGCAGGGATGCGGCTGTCGAGCCTACACGGATGTATTTACGGCGTGTCTTGGTTGGAAGGTATCCATTTCATGCGCCTCGTTAGTATAAGCCACCATTTTCGTGTGAATAAACAAATTTGCCGCCTCCTCCATAGCCCGGTCCAAGCACGTAAAAATGATATTCCTTGCCTGCTTCCAGGGGCGTTGCTTCAACCTGTTCCGCGTAGCCTTCCGGAACCACCCCATATCGTACAACGCCCAGTGTAGGCAAATTATAGGTGGATGCCTCCTCTTCGAATTTTTTCGCCACTATCGCCCATAACACCTTTCTTTCTTGTGAGTGTCGTTTCTGTGATTCATACACTTCTATATATCTGACGTGCCTATTTGTTTTGAAGATAAACCCTTCGCTATCGATATGAAAATCAACCACGTCTTTATTCTGCGAAATATTAACAGGCACCATGGTATAACAACCCGACAATAAGCTGGTAATGAACACAAAAATCAGGTAATAGTGCTTAGACACTTTTCATTACCCCTGGTCGATTATCTTCAATCGCGAGAATGAATGGCGAATAGAAATTTTGAACAGTAGAGTGATTTAATTGGTCACGTCACAACTTAGCCAACTTAATCCGGCTTGTTTGGCAAACCCTGCAATTTCGGGAATGGCAACCAAGCCTTTTTTCTGAGTGTCGTGAAACAAAATCATGCCGCGTCGTTTCAACAGCATCAATTTTTTGATGCGCGCCGCCACTTCTTCCGTTGATATTTTGCTGTGCCAGTCCTGTGAATCGATATTCCACAAGACAACCCTGGCGTTTTTCTGCTTAAGGTAATTTACGAGTTCGCCATGACGTTGACCGTAAGGCGGTCGGAACATAATCGTTTTTTGTTCGGGATACACCTGATGGATTAAATCGTTGGTTTTATCCAAGGATGATTTCCAGTCCACCCATTTCTGATGTGATTTGTGTTCATAGCCGTGTGAGGCCAGACATTGGCCCTGATACAAACTTTGTACCGATTGCGAGGAAGTCGCGTGCAGACGTTGCTCAAGCGCATTACCCAATGCAAAAAAAGTAGCGGAAATGTGCTGGAGACGCAACATCGCCACGTAACGATCCGTGTCGCCGTCAGCCTTGGTCGGACCATCATCCAGGGATAACGCAAATTGTCCGTCCGCATACTCGTCGCCAGTCACCTCGCTGTCGTCCAGCGTTAATATTTCGCTGGTTGGTTGTGGAAACAGTGCCGCTAATCGTAGCTGCTCATTTAAATATATTTCTTGGAATTGCCGGGTATTCGACAGCCAGTCCCGATATTGGGCGTTGCCTGACATGTCTGCCTCGGCACCCGTTGTATAGCTAATAAACTCGTTCCAGTTTTTCCCGGCGTAGCCACAACCCAGGGCTTTCCCGGTACAGGATGTTGATGCGTCGTGAAATGACTTTAACCACGTACGACGTGCCATCTCCTGCCATTTTTGCAATGAATCACGCTGGATTTCTTTAATGCGTAAGTCGGCCGCAGTCAGTTCTTTTTTCAGCAGCTTATCGAGTATATTGGCGGAAACAATCAGCTCGGCCCTTGATGCCAAATCAAAACTCTGACGATTATCTATCGTGTGCGGCCAAAGCGAAAAATCCGCTTTGGCCACATCCGCAGGACCAGCGGCTTGAACAGCCGAATAAATACCAAAACAAACACTCATTACCACCGCTGGCCCAAGATATTTCATCGCTTATTTTCCTATTTTTTCTTTCATTTTTTCGATGCCTTTCTTATAGGCATTGTGATCGCGCAAGGCTTGTGCCGCCTCATAGTTTTTCAAGGCTTCCTGCCAATTTTGCTCATCTTCATAGATTTTGGCTATATTGAAGTAAGAGCTTGCCTGAACCGTTTTCTTGGTGTCACCGCTGGCCAGTGCAATCGCCTTACGGTTGGCAAACAGTCCCTCTGCCTTCTTGCCCATCTTCTGATATAACAATCCCAGATTGCTATAGGCTTGGCTGTGTTCCGGATTATTGTTGATCGCATCCAGATATAACATCTCGGAGTCGGCATAGTTCTTTTTGTGATATTCCGCCTCGCCCTGTTTGTTCAACGAATTGGCAAGATCCTTCTGGTCACTGGAAACATCCGGAATGGATTCAAAATTACCCGAGGCAATGATTGAGCCCATGAATGTCCCGACCTGCTCGCGGTTGGAGAAATCGGCGAATTTGTTGATATCGTAAAATTCGCCATTATCGCCAATACCAAACACCACCCAGGTGTTACCGATTTTTGAGCGCGGCGGATAAAATGTGCGAACCAGGGTTGAACCCACATACACAAACACCTTGGCTTTGCTGATGGTGGAAATCGATGTTGTCCCTTTACGGTCACCTTCAGTGAAATTATGCACGGCGTACAGATATTTCCGGCCCGGGGTTTTTTCTTCAATGGTAATCGTCTCCGGCCCAAAACCATCGACATCATCCACATCCAGATTAGTGCGACGCCCCTGACGGTTGTTGTAATAGACATGGCCATCTTGAGAATATAAATGAGAATCCATGTCAGACGGATTCGCGCCCCAGTCCAATACAATACGCAGTCCATCCAGGTTTGTCATGGTTGGGCTAATCGCATAGGTCAAACCATCACACGGGCATTTCACCACCAGATTCGAGTAACCGGTTTTCTTTACGATGAGTGTCATGTTGGCATCATCCACGCCGCCAAACGCCTTATTGAAACTGGCTTTACCGCTGGCATTCGTGGCGGTTTTAACCGAGGTCTCGCCGATTTTCTGCAAAATGACCTCGGCACTGTCAATCGCCTTGTCTTTCACCACAGCGCTGAGAATCTGCACTTCCTGCGCCTGTACACTGCTATTTAATCCTGTTAATAACAATAACCCCGCTATACAACCCGAGATGGTATTTTTCATTGTTCACTTCTCCTTGAGATGTTTGAGCCTGTTTTCTATTTATCAAAAAATTATCACGAAAAATAATAACACTGAAACCGTCGCATTATTAGCATAAAACCAGCATTGACCCAACATATTTTGCATATTTATTTTTTAAGTTTTTCCTTCATTTTTTCGATACCCTTCGTATAAGCATTGTGAGCGCGCAGATTTTGTGCCACCTCATAATTGTTTAAAGCTTCCTGCCAATTTTGTTCATCTTCATAGATCTTGGCAATATTAAAATAAGAACTCGCCTGAACCGTTTTCTTGGTATCACCACTGGCCAGTGCAATGGCCTTACGGTTGGCAAATAGTCCTTCTGCCTTCTTGCCCATTTTCTGATATAACAATCCCAGATTACTATAGGCCTGGCTGTGTTCCGGATTATTGTTGATCGCATCCAGATACAACATCTCGGCATCCGCATAGTTCTTTTTGTGATACTCCATCTCGCCCTGTTTGTTCAGTGAACTAGCAAGCTCCTTCTGATCGGTTGAAACATCCGGGCTGGATTCAAAATTACCCGAAGTGATAATAGAATTCATGCGCACCCCGATTTCATCACGGCTGAAAAAATTATCAAAGCTGTTGATATCGTAAAATTCGCCCTTGTCGCCGATACCAAACACCACCCAGGTATTACCCGGTTTTGACCTGGGCGGATAAAATGTGCGAACCAGGGTCGAACCAATATACACAAATACCTTGGCGCCGCTGTCTGAGTAAATGCTTGTTTTCTCTTCTTGATTACTGTGCGTAAAATGATTTACAGCGTATACATATTTCCGGCCGGGGATTCTCTCTGCAATGGTAATGGTCTCTGGCCCAAAACTATCGACATCATCCACATCAAGGTTGGCGCGGAGTCCCACTCGTTCTTGATAATTC
>JANNJI010000327.1:0-1839 GCA_031405795.1 Gammaproteobacteria bacterium | reverse complement strand
AGCGCCTCCTCGAGCACGTGAGGCGAGCTTCACTTCCAGATCCTTCACATCCTCATCTGTCGCTGACAATAATTCGATTTCGGCATCAAGCGGTTCGTTCAAAGCCGATTTTATTTTAATATTGCCAAAGCCCAAGGCATGCGCATACAGCGGAACTAACAACAATCCCGTGGCTATACACCCCGTAACAATTTTACCGATTAACCTTGCCCATACCTGCATGTATCAGTCTCCCGCTTCCTAAGGCAAAATAGCCAAAATCATGTTCTGGCTCATGGAGTTGGTCCTAAAACCTCGAATGCTCTTTATAAGTTTTGTGTAACTATAGCTTATAAATAGTCTTTTACCAAAATTTCTGCGATTTGAACACTCCCCATTGCGGCACCTCGTCTTACATTATCGGCAACCACCCAGAGGCTCAGCCCGACCGTGCTGGCGAAATATTCACCGATGCGCCCAACAAATAAATCGTCATGATTGGCGGCGTGGGTCACTGCCGTGGGCATCTGGCCATCTTCCATATCGGCATCAAAGGTTATCGCCACGTCGGCTTTTAACAATTGATAGGCACGCTCGACACTGATTTTCCTTTTAGTTTCAATATGTAACACCTGCGAATGACCAAAAAAGACCGGCGCCTGAATATGCCGTGGGTTTACCTTTATATCGGGAGCGTTCAGAATTTTTTGAGTTTCTTGCACCATCATATGCTCATTTTCACTTAATCCAGGACTCTGCGCATTGCTACGTTGTGGCACCAGGTTAAACGCTACTTGTTGCGAGAAGTGTTTTGATCGAAGATTTTTTAAGTTTAGCAAGGCGATGGTCTGCTTGGAAAGCTCTTCGATCCCGCGTCGGCCAATGGCCGTAACAGCCAGGCAGGTGGTTGCATCGATCCGCAATAATTCACCTTCGCGATGCAAAGGTAACAGTGCGACTAACATCTGTGTCGTGGCGCTATCCGGGCAGGCTATCAGTTTTGACTGTTTGACTCCTGTAATGGCAGCGGGATTTACCTCAGGAATGACCAGCGGCACCAGTGGATCGAGCCGATAGTGTGTGGAGTGATCAATGACGATACAGCCGGCTTGGATCGCCTTTGGCACATAACTGGCGGCCACGCTTGCCGGTACGCAAAAAAAGGCTAACTGCACCTGGCTAAAATCAAATCTAGCCAGGTCTTTCACCCTGACCATTTTGTCAGAAATATGCAGCGGTGTGCCTGCCGACTTACGGCTCGCCAGTGCATACAATGTTTCAACAGGGAAATGGCGTTCTTCTAACAGGGCAAGGACTGCTGTGCCAACCAACCCTGTCGCTCCGACAATGGCAACGTTCAATGTTTTGCTCATCCCTTTAACTTTTAAAAAATACGACGCCACGCATTATACATGCATGGCGCCAAGCTGCTTGAATGATTCTTGTAAGAAAAAATGAATGACTTACTGAGCCAGCAATATCCGCAATGTACGGCGCAATGGTTCTGCGGCGCCCCACAATAATTGATCACCAACGGTAAACGCCGATAAATAATCGCGCCCCATGGTCAATTTACGCAGTCGGCCGACCGGGACGGTGAGTGTACCGGTGACTGCCGCAGGTGTCAGTTCTTTCATGGTGATGTCACGGTCATTCGGCACCACCTTCACCCAGTCATTGGCCTGAGCAAGCATGTCATGGATTTCATCCAGTGGCACATCTTTTTTCATTTTGATGGTCAATGCCTGGCTATGACAACGCATGGCACCGACACGCACACATAGGCCATCAATTGGGATCGGCTTGCTGGTGCCTAAAATCTTATTGGCCTCCACTTGCGCCTTCCACTCCTCTCGCGAC
>JANNJI010000326.1:0-1218 GCA_031405795.1 Gammaproteobacteria bacterium | reverse complement strand
GGGGCCCGCGCGAGCTGGGCACCGATGTCGCAGCTTCGCTCGTTCGAGCGGGTCGGCGGGTGAGTAGGGCCTGTGGAATACTTGTGTATCGGCTCAAGCAACCCTATTAACGTTGTCCGCGCCACGATCAAGGGCCTGGGTGGTATGTCCGCACCGGAGCAAGTAGCGGCAAAACGTGGTAAAACGATTGAAGAGATTTTGGAATAAGACCATGAGTTCAAAGAATGTCATCAAAGTTACATTAGTGCGTAGTACAAATAAGTGTGTGGCTGCTCACAAGGCTTGCGTATCAGGCCTTGGTTTACGTCGCATTAACCAAACGGTTGAAGTTGAAGATACCCCATGCACACGTGGCATGATCAACAAGGTGTCTTACATGGTCAAGGTTCAGGAGTAATTTACATGCGGCTCAATACATTGAAACCTGCGGCAGGTTCGAAGCCAACGAAGAAACGCGTTGGTCGCGGTATTGGTTCAGGACTTGGTAAAACCTGCGGACGTGGCCATAAAGGTCAATCTGCACGTGCCGGTGGATTCCACAAATTGGGCTTTGAAGGTGGTCAAATGCCATTACAACGGCGCTTGCCTAAAATTGGTTTTATCTCGCATCTGGCGATGGAATCAGCGGAATTGCCATTGTCAGCGTTGAACAAGCTTGACGTTGGGGTAATTGATGTTGCTGCGCTGCGCGCCGCGAATCTGATTGCCAAAAACATCAAGCGCGTTAAGGTCATGCTGTCAGGTACTTTGACCAAGGCAGTAACGCTCAAAGGTATTAAAGTCACGGCTGGGGCACGCAAGCAGATTGAAGCTGCTGGCGGGACAGTCGAAGAGTAATCTCAAGGAACTATCGTGGCCACAAGTCGTTCAGCAATTACCGATGCCCTGGCTGCGGGGCGCTTCACCGAACTGCGTCAGCGGTTATTTTTCCTGGTTGGAGCCATCATCGTTTTTCGTATTGGTTCGTTTATTACGGTGCCGGGTTTAAATACCCAGCGACTGGCGGAAATATTCGAACAACAAAGCAATACCATCTTTGGTTTGTTTAACATGTTTGGCGGCGGTGCACTGGAGCGTCTGTCGTTATTTGCCTTGGGTGTGATGCCGTATATCTCGGCCTCGATCATTATTCAATTGTTGACCAAGGTGCATCCCAAGCTCGAGCAGCTCAGCAAAGAAGGTGCATCCGGCAAGCGTAAGATTACCCAGTACACGCGT
>JANNJI010000325.1:0-11045 GCA_031405795.1 Gammaproteobacteria bacterium | reverse complement strand
TTTGCCGCGTCCGCCTGTTGTTGATTTGTGATGGTGAACTGCTCGACCTTGTCGCCGTTGAGCTGAATTAACTTAGCGCCAAAAGCATCACCGCTGTGTTGAAGATCGGCGAGAATGGTCCAATACTCTTGGGCAATGAATTTTTCGATCTCTAATTCGCGTTCAACAATTAAACGCAGGGCCGGGCTTTGTACTCGACCGGCCGATAAGCCGCGCCGGATCTTTTTCCATAACAGCGGCGATAAATTAAAGCCAACCAGGTAGTCCAATGCGCGGCGCGCTAATTGTGCATGGATCATGTCCTGCGATAATTCGCGCGGATGTTCAATCGCTTCCTGAATGGCGCGTTTAGTTACCTCATTAAATGACACACGGCCCACAGTCTTTTCCTTGAGTACGCCGCGTTCTTTCAGGATTTCATATAAGTGCCAGGAGATAGCCTCGCCTTCGCGGTCCGGATCTGTCGCCAGATAGAGGGTATCGACTTTTTTGACGGCCTTGGCAATGGCGTCCAGGTGTTTTTCATTTTTTTCGATGAGCTGATATTTCATGGCAAAGTCATGATCGGGATCGACGGCGCCTTCTTTGGGTAATAAATCGCGTACGTGACCATACGAGGCCAGCACCTCAAAATCCTTGCCCAGGTATTTTTTGATGGTCTTCGCCTTGGCTGGCGATTCAACGATGACGAGATTTTTACCCATGTTGTTCCCTACAATAACCGGTTCATAACGGCCTGCGTTAAAAAGGAAATGCCCGCAGGGCGGGCATTGAATTTAATAATGTTAGCGGAGTAATTCAATGAATGCTACCCGCGTTCTGTTCAAACACATAATCTTCCATCCAGGCGTAGGCCTCTTCACGGCCAGGCTGATTAAACAACACCATTAACACCACCCATTTAAGTTGATCCAGATCCACTTCTTCGCCGTCCAGGGCCATGACGCGATCAATGACTACTTCACGGCTGCTGAGATCCAGCACACCGCTATTTTCCAAAAACAACATAAACCCTCGCGCTTCCACGTCGAGCTTTTCAGCTTCTGCCTTGGTGTAAATACGGATCGGCAAGCGCCGCTGTTGGGCATTACCCTGCGCCTGGCCTTGCAGTGCGGCCAAGCCTTCTAACCAGGTAAATGCCTTGCTGATTTGAACCTGCTGAAATCCGGCTTTGTGTAATTCACTACGCAAAGATTCTTCATCCTTGGCGGTTTCAAGCTCTTCACTCATGTAATTCTCAAACAGATACATCAATACATCGAGAATGTTTTCTTTCATCGTTTACCCTCAAATAGACCCGGCAGTACTGCCCGGCCGTGGTCATTTGTACCTTTCCTTGCAGCTCTAGTAGCAAGAGAATGGAGCAAACCGCGTCTGCCGTCAATCCACAGCGCTGAATGACGTCCTCTACGCTGGTTGGCGCGTCATCAATTGCAGCCAGTACCGCTGTCTCCTGGGGCGAGCTGGCCACGGCCTCATTGTGACCTATTGGCAAGCTATAAGTTGTGGATTTGTCTGCAAAAGTCGGTGGTAACTCCTCCAGGATGTGAGCTACGGATTCCACCAATTTTGCGCCCTGACGAATCAACTCATGACAGCCTTTGGCGTGGGTGTTATGGATCGAGCCAGGCAGAGCAAACACCTCGCGACCTTGTTCGATCGCATGGTGCGCCGTAATTAATGATCCACTTTGTGTGGCGGCCTCAACCACCAGAACCCCGTGACTCAAGCCGCTGATGATGCGGTTACGCCGTGGGAAATTTCCCGCACTGGGTCGTGTTCCCAATGGGAATTCAGATATCAAGGCGCCCTGTGCGATGATTTGTTGCGCCAGCGCATGGTGCTGTGAGGGATAGATCCGATCCAGCCCGGTGCCGGCCACTGCCAGAGTCAAGCCCTTTGCTGCCAGCGCACCGCGATGTGCCGCAGCATCAATGCCCAACGCCATGCCACTGGTAATGACAATGCCGGTTTTAGCCAATTCCAGTGCAAAGGCATAGGCATTTTCCTCGCCCATCGGACTGGGGTGCCGACTGCCCACGATAGCCAATTGTGTAAACTGCAGCGCATGAATATCGCCAAGCACAAACAGTACGGGGGGCGGGTCGGGAATATGCTGTAATTGGCGTGGATACTGCGGATCAATGATAGTTAACAGGTGCGCATCAGGCTGCATTGCCCAGGTCAGCGTTTCATCGACACGGCGCCAATCGGGATCAAGCAAACCGGGTAGTGCAGCGGCGGGTAACCCGATGGAACTGAGTTCCTTGGCAGAGGCTGCCAAAACGGCAGCTGGATCTTTAAAGTGTGAGAGTAATGCGTGAAAACGAATTGGACCAATGTGTTCGGCGAGGCTGACGGCCAACCACGCACGTATTGATGTATTGCTCATGTTTCCTCCTTGAAACGAATAGCTGACGGTTCCTGTCGATGTGCTTATGATGACAAGACAATGCGCCGGATGCAAGTCATCCTGTCACCTCTCCCGGTGCAATCGTGTAGAAATCAGGGGCTAGCGACGGCGTCCAACACCTTCATTTCGCGCTCAGCCTCCATTACTAAGGCAAAACTTACCTTTCGGTAGGCGCGAAATACCATCAGGATACCCGAGCGTTCTTCGGGTAACTTAATTTTGTCGCGGTAGTGTGGGTCACGAACCGTAATTCCAGCTTGAAATACCTCCAGCACGTGGCCAGTTTCAAGGCCATGTTCTTCCCCGCGATTGAGGACTACTACGTTAAATTGACCGATTTTTGATACACCCTGATACACGGAGATAATCTGGCCACGGATCTTTTGTTTGGGCGCACGTGGGAAGAAATTCGGATCGATGTTTTCTTTTTCGACCGGCAGGAGATAATCCCCGTTGATCACTTCTTGACGCGCCTTGTTAATCGTCAGCGTGGCGGCGGTGTTGCTGTCACCGGCTGAGACAAGTGTGGTGTCGGCCAGGTTGGTCGCCTCATAACCTAAGACCTCGTCATTATCCGGATCGATGTATTTTGGGCCAGGCCGGACCGCGACAAAGGCACTGAGGGTGGTGTGTTCTAAGCCTCGTGCGTATATGCGCCCACCGGTCCCGTTCACCAGGTGCTCTTCCAGACTAGAGACGACATAGGGTGCGTTTTCCAAGTCATCTCTGGCAAGCAGGTATGGACGATTTAAGAAGGGGGCGATGGCTTGGGTAGGCAATGACGACACGGCTTTTTTAAGTTTTTCTGTACGCATTGAGGGGCCTAGTTTCACCACGGGTAAATTGGATGTTGAAGGTGCGGGTCCTTTACTGGTGGGTAGCGGTGTCCCCTCGAGTATTAACACGGGTTTGCCATCGACATAGTGCATGGCAATGACGTCCCCCGGATATATAAGATGTGGATTGCGAATACGTGGATTAACTTGCCATACCTCCGGCCACATCCAGGGGTCTTTGAGAAAATGGTTGGCAATGCCCCAGAGGGTATCGCCTTTCTTGACGACGTATTTGTCCGGGACATTTTTGACGCCAGTACGAGTACGGACAGGCTTGGTTTTGGTGGCTGTAGGCGTGGGCACAAATGAGGGCTCAGGTGCCAGTTCGGGTTTTGCAGCGGGCTCGGGCGCCAAAGTAGGTTCAGCGGCGCTGCTCGCGTCCGTTGCTGGAGGCGTTGGTTCCAGCGTCAGCCCAGGTGAGGGTTCCGGCTTGCTGTCCTGTACAACAGGCGCCGCCTCGGCTGGGGCTTGGTCGCTGGTTGTCTGTGACGTGCGGGCACAGCCGCCGACACTGAATGCCAAACCAATTAAAAAGACAAGACTAAGCTGCAATTGGGATGTATTTTTCGCTATCATGCGTAAACCTTCACAGGTCGATATGCTTTAAATTGTTCAACCCGGCCCCCAATAGGGTAAACCGAGAACCCTCTATATTGTGTAGTATCATAATGTTAGCAGCTTTTCCTAGACTTGTACTATAAATGTCAAATCAAATCTTATGGCAGTACTGAATATATTACATTTTCCCGATGACCGCCTGCGAACCCGTGCGCAGGCAGTAACCCAGGTTAATGACTTTATCCGGCAACTGATCGACGACATGTTTGAGACCATGTATGCCGCCCCGGGTATTGGATTGGCCGCCACCCAAGTCGATGTGCACCAACGTGTCATTGTTATCGATATTTCAGAAGATAGAATGCAGCCCCTGACGCTAATCAATCCGGAGATTTTGCGCCGCGCCGGACAACAGGAATATGAAGAGGGCTGCCTGTCAATCCCTGGATTCTATGAACCCGTGGAACGCGCTGCCAGTATTCGTGTCCAGGCGCTGGATCGTGATGGCCGGGTGTTTGAGCTGGACGCCGAAGGGTTGCTTGCAGTATGTATTCAACATGAAATGGACCATCTCGAAGGCAAGCTGTTTGTCGATTACATCTCGCAGCTCAAACGCCAGCGCATCCGCAAAAAACTCATCAAGCAACAACAACACATTACACTCTAGCGCAGGCCAGTATCCTTGTACGACGGCAAATATATTACGCTGTGCGGAGCATAGTGGTCTCACACAAGACTCACTAAACACGTTGGCAAATATTACGATGTGAAACTATCAACAGGTGCCAGGTCGACGATGACAGTTGCGTCGTAACCGCTCCAATTCAGCACAATGGCGAATGATCTGGCACGTGCAGCGGATTTTATTTGTTCTGGAACACCGCGAATGGTAACAGGTATGGAAATCGTCAGGCTGGTGCCGAAGTGTTTACGTGCATTACCAGCAATGGTATTTGCGATTTCGCCTACTGCATCCAGCAGGTTATCTTCACTTGTATCGGGTTCACGAAGCGCATGGAGCAAGGCACGCAGTAGTCTGGCGGGCGCAGAAAAATACACACAGCCACGAAAGCGTCCTGAGATAGTAATCAGGCCGGTATAATCATGGTGTGAAATCAGTGTATTAGAAAGATACGCAGCGCGAATGAGCACTGCATCACTGGTGAGGTGCGAAAAGTAATTTTTTACCGCGTCAACAAATACTTTTAATTCACTTTCGTTCAAGTCTGTCATGGTGTATCTCTAGTTCATCACTTCAATCAGCGCGGACACTAATTGTTCATCAGAAAATGGTTTGTGTAGAAAACCGCGTGCCCCTGCCTTTAACGCATGAATGGCCGTGGTTTTGTCGTTCAAGGCGGAGACAACGAGAATATTAATCATTGAGTCATGATCGATTAACTTTTTAATGCACGAAATTCCATCCATTTCCGGCATGGTCAAATCCATGGTCACAAGATCGGGTGTAATACGGCGGCATATTTCTATTGCTTCCACCCCATTCCTTGCCAGACCAACAATGTTGAGCTTGCGTAATTGCGGGTGCAAGGCGATACGTGCAATGCGCGCACGGATTATATTCGAATCATCGACAATGAGTATCCTCATTAAACAATTTCCTATCCTATGCCGCAAAGCGAATACTAAATTGGGTAAATACGTTTTCACGGGTAGAAATTTGTAATTGTGCGCCGAGCTGTTGAATTTTTTGCTTGACCACATCCATGCCCACTCCGTGGCCGGCATCATGACTGGCATGCCCAATCGTAGTAAACCCAGGTTCAAATATTTTCATGATTATTTGTTTATCACCCAGCTCGTTGAGCTGGTTTGCGCTATAACGACCAGAACTTAATAATGTATTGCGAATGCGCTGAGGAACCAAACCGCAACCATCATCGCGTAGCACTAACTCATATTCTCCTGATTCCGCCGCCTTAAGTGCAACGAATATATTTCCAGCCCGAGGTTTGGATCGCTCTACTCGTTCATGTACTGACTCAATACCGTGCGTTACCGCATTACGCAAGAGCTGCACAGTAATATTTTTTACTTTTGTGCGTATCGAGTCAGGTAATGAATTAAGCAGATCCAGTTCAGCTGAAAATTTTATTTCTTTACCCTGATCACAGGCTATACGCTGCACCAGCCGTCGAAAATTATCTGATAGCTCAAGGCTATTATCCCGTGGCGCAAAGGCGTCGTTATATGAAGCAAGACGTGCAATCAAATCACGAATCGTCGTGATGCGTTCAAAAAATTCATCCAATGGTAGTGGAATGGCAATCAGGGCATCTCCCGTCACCGTACCCTGACTGCGTAATCCAGCAAGCAGGGATTCAAATTGCTGTGCCAAATCCTCAAACAAATCCAAACTTAGGGTGGCAGCCTCGCCTTTTAAGGTGTGGATCTCACGGAATATATTGTTGATCATCTGCCGATAATCCGCCGGGCCTGCACCGACACTGCGCAATTGTTCATTTATACCCAATAATACTTTTTCTGCAGTATTCAAGAACTGGATGAGCGTTGATGGCTCAATCTTCAATAGATCCAGCATAACGCTTATTTCAGCTTTGGCTTTTTTCTTGGCTGTTAACAGATCGCGCTCAAGTTCAATTTGGGTTGTTACATCAAAGACAGTGACGAGTAGATGCGATATCTCACCATCCTGCAAGACGCGGTTAAATTGTAGAGTGAGATAACGCCGGGTCGAGGTGCCGAAGTTATTAGACAGCGTCATTTCTACGGCGTTCAGCGGATTTAATTCGGTG
Source organism: Gammaproteobacteria bacterium (assembly GCA_031405795.1). GTDB lineage: Bacteria > Pseudomonadota > Gammaproteobacteria > UBA6429 > Thiohalophilaceae > JACQBC01. Next base: position 4,464 of record JANNJI010000325.1, on the reverse strand, counting down.
ACTAATGCTTCTTTTACCCGATCGCCGAATAATAAAGAAATATAGTCGCAGGCGGATGTAAAGACATCTGGTGATACCATCTTACGCAAAAGTGCAAGAAAATCACTACCGGGTTCAATTGCGGTTCCGAATATTTGAGTCAGCGAAGCGGATTGTTGTGATCCAAACCGGTATTTTGCATCCAGCAAAAACAGACCTTCTTTAACGGTACTGAGGATTTCAGCCGTCTCTTTCTGTGCAAGTTCAACGATACGATCTTTTTCACGCAGCCGACGAATAAACTTAAATAAAATAAATGCGAAGTTCATCAGCGCAAGCAGGATACCGGCTGTTTGCACTTGACGCAGCCGATCCGCCTTGGCATTTGCGGCTTGCTCTAACTTGCTGGTGAAATTATTCATCAGATTTAGTAATTTGATGTTGTTTTCTCGTGCGTAGTTAACAGCTTTATGAAGTTGTTCAGGATTGAAGTCCGCCCCCGATTTCAAAGGCGTAAGCAAATGTCTAAAGGGCAACCAGAGCAGCCTGGCCTCATTGATTAGCATAAGTGCATCTGGTGTCAGCACCTGTGTAAGATAGACAGGTTTACCTTCACCGCCAGTGACTGTACCGCCTGTCTCAAAAGCGCTCAAAGTGCTATCGAAAAGAGTAACTGTCTGAACCAGCTCGTCGATGGCATTGTCATTTGGAGTACCCACCTGTAAGTCATGCTCAGCAGTTAAAAGCGCCTTGGTCATACGTTGAGACAACATACGCTGTCGACCGGCAAGATTAATCGCAAGCGCGTCCTCAGATATTTGAAACGAAATATAAAAATTGAGAATTAATATGGCCAAATCGAATACCAGGAACAAGGCAACCGCCATGATAATTTCTCGGTATTTTCCGAAGTACGGGTTAGCTGATAATTTTTTCATTTGTATCTTCCAGGTTGGAGCCAGATATTCGGTGTTCTACTCAAATTAAAGAAAACAGGGGTTCCCCTAACCATAGCTTAGGGATAAAAGCAATCGCTATGCCAAAGTAGCAACTATACATAAATGATTGATTTGCCGCGTGGTTTATTGAAAGCACAAAATTGTGAGAGAGATTCAATCCGTTGTTTGCATTAACAGTGTGCAAGGCGGTTTTTGTTTGCACTACAATGGCAACCAAATAAAATTTATCGCAAACCATTGCGAATGCGCTGCTCGCCCGTGCAGGTATGGTGGTCTCATTCACAACCAAAACAATACCCCGTATCTGTTTAAGGCAGTTAAATGAGGTTATTTTTGGTCTAAAAAACCAGGTAATACTTATAGCGCGTAAGGAGTGCCAATAAAGATGCTCCACCAAGGTGTCCAGAAACGTTTGGCCGCAATAACTTGCAACTACGGCCACTGTATTTCGTCTTTATCCTTTTTGACGATGCAAAAATAATTATTTTCGACATATTTTTAACATTTCTTCCACATTCAGTTGACTACAACGTACAGATAATACAGCCGTACCATGTAAATCATGGGCAGCCACAGTACAGTTATGCAGAAAATTTTACGTACATTGAGAGGATACAACATGAAAAATAAAATCAGCTTTAGCCCGTTTTATATCTTTATGGGTTTATTAGGTGCTTTCGGTCCACAAACATTACAGGCACAGCAAGGGTTTACGGATTTTGGTATGCGTGGCGGGGTTGAACTCGGCGACGGTATTCCAGCAAATGATATTATCAGTTATGGAATATATACGCATTACCAATTCAGTAATGGTTTTTTGTTAGGGCTGGCACTTGATATCAGCGGTTATGACTTTGAAGGGCCCGCGCAAATTGTTGGCGTTACTCAAAATTTGTCGCTAAAAACCATTGACGCCAGTGCCCAGGCAACCAATATCACCGCCTGGTATGAACAACGAGGGGCCTCGTGGTACTGGCGTGCAGGGCTGGGCGTTGGCATTGTAGATGTAGACGATGTGAGCGGTCCGGTACAAGGCGGAGGCACATTTAATATTAAAACGGATGCCAGTACTGAATACCTATTACTCGGCGGCGTAGGCTACCGTTACAAGTTTAACCAGAACTGGGGATTGGATTCATATTTTGGACTCAACCATCACATCGCGGACTGGAAGGTCAGGGACACGGTGTCTGGCAGGACCGGGACAGTCGGCGGCTATACTGACTATAGTATTCAGCTGGGCATTGACTATTCATTTTGATTGTACAAAATATCCGCTCCCAGGCATCATAAGGGGTATCGACTTTCATCGATACTCCTTCTTCATGAATCGTGAGTCATCAATGTGAAACGCCTAAATATACTCATCATTGAAGATAACTCGGCCTTAGTGGCGAATCTGTTTGACTACTTTGAATCGTTCGGTCACATCATGGATGCGGCGCCGGATGGTTTAAGTGGTCTGCATTTAGCAACCAGGAATCAATATGATGTAATTATTTTGGACATTATGATGCCCGGTCTTAATGGCATCAAAGTTTGTCATCACCTGCGCAATGAATTTAAGTTAAGAACCCCCATCCTGATGCTGACTGCAAAAGATACCTTGACTGATAAATTGGCAGGGTTTGATACCGGCGCGGATGATTACGTTGTAAAACCCGTGGCACTACCTGAGCTTGAGCGCCGCATTTATGCCTTAGTACGGCGTCAGCAGAACTTATCGCCCGGGTCGAATTCCCACACGTTTGCAGGATTGAATTTTGATATCGATACACTGGAGGTATTTCGAGATGGTATTCGGATACACCTCAACCCAATTTGCCGGAAAATTCTTGGTATATTAATCATGAATGCACCAAACGTTGTTACCAAACAACGGTTGGAGAGTGAAATATGGGGAGATGTTCCTCCCGAACAAGATATCCTTAGGACACACATCTATATGCTCAGAAATGCGATCGATAAACCGTTTGCCAAGCCACTCCTGAAAACCGTGCAGAGGATAGGTTATCGCCTGTCGTCCGATGATTAACACCTATCGTTCCAGCCTTCAAAAACAGTTTACTTACACGCTAGGCGGGTTTGCGACTTTTGTAGCGATGTTAATTGGATTATTTGGGGTTTACCTAAATGAACAGTTTGAAGTGGAGATATGGCGGGCAACACTGGAGAGTGAGTTCCTGAGTTATACAGAAAACAATAAATATGCAAAACAGCCGGTGGTACAGCATGGCAATCTGCTTATCTACAAATTTAAAGAAGGCGTCACGTTGAGTCAAGCCATTCCCAAAGAGCTTCATCATTTAAAGCCCGGTATTTACGATGAAATACAGATTGGGGATAGAGATTATAGTGTATTGATCAGGGACTTAGACACGGAGCGCATTTTGTTGATGTACGATATTACGCATTTGGAAAAAAGCGAGTTTAATTTAGGCATACTAGTTGTTGGTTTGATATTGATCAGCATCATCGGGATTATTTATTTGAGTCACCTGCTTGGCCGGATGCTTGTTGCGCCGATTAAAAACATGGCGGATAAAGTGGGTGGTCTAAACCCAATGGAGCGAGGCTTGAGGATGGATTATGTCAATAAGGAAAACGAGTTATCAACTATTGCCAGCGCAATTGACTCATATTTAATAAGACTGGATCACTACGTTGATCATGAAAGGGAATTCCTCGATACCGTCAGCCATGAATTACGGACACCTATTACCATAATATCCGGTGCTGTCGATATATTAAGCACCCATCCAGAATCAAAAGAAATAGCAGAAAGAGCATTATTGCGTCTCAAACAAGCCACCAAAGATATTGTAGAAAGCATTAATGCGTTATTTATTCTTGCCAAAGACGGGGCGCAAATTGCAAATAGCGCAGAACATTTCCGGCTGGATGTGCTCATTGAAAAAATAATTAAAGATCATTTATCTGTGTTCTCTAACAAACTAATAAATATTCATATCACTTTAAATAGCACATGCATATTTGCACCAAAAGAGGCAACTGCTATTGTGCTTAGAAATTTAATTCGAAATTCGATCGAACACTCAAAAGATCATGAGATCATAATTAAATTGGAACGCGGGGTATTACAGATGGAAAACCGGGGGGAACACGTGGCTCCGGAGCAAGTGGCCTTGCTCTTCAACAAACGCGTACGAGATGAGGGAGGTGCGGGAAGCGGACTGGGCCTTTATCTTATTAAACGCGTTTGCGAAAATTTAAAATGGGGCCTTGAAATTACAGGCTTTGAGAAAAATCTATTTATTGTGCGACTTGATTTGTCGCAGCATGTAGTGAACGATAACACCACCGAATAATTGACAAATCGGTAAATCCCGTAAGGCGCTGAGGATAGAAATAAATCGCCATAAAGGCACATTTGATCGCGGCGTATTATGGCCTTCGTTACAAATAATGCGTGTTATGGAATTAACCTGCGGTTGATATAATCCTGCCAGGTTGACAATGCAGGGCGGCCGCTGCCATCGTAATTGCGTAAGGCCATATTGCCAAA
>JANNJI010000324.1:0-11160 GCA_031405795.1 Gammaproteobacteria bacterium | reverse complement strand
CTCAGGTGTTACTTTTTGTCACCACCACACTTGCCTTCGCCACACTTACCGTCTTTTTTGGCTTTATCGCCGCCGCATTTACCGTCTTTTTTCTTGTCACCACCGCATTTGCCTTCGCCACACTTGCCATCTTTCTTGGCTTTATCGCCACCGCATTTGCCTTCGCCACACTTGCCTTCTTTGGCGTCATCAGCAGCCAATTGCACACCTTGGGTATTCTGTGCAGCGAATGGGTTATTGCTGGCAACAGCAGCATTACTCAGTGCCAGGCCAGCAGCAAATACAGTACTTAAAGCAACAGTCAAAATTTTCTGTGTAAACATTTGGTGTTCTCTCCATTTATAAATTATACCCCTCAGTTGGTGATCCCGGCCCACATCTAGGGGTAAAAAACGATGTGTGACCGGTAAGCCATAACATACGCTGACTTACAGTTTCAATAAAGACCATTCATTGCCTTTATTACTGACAGAGGTTAACAGATTTTATGTTGGTGTTCAGGTTATTAAGCCCATTGAGCTGGCGAATAGTTTTTAGACAACGGAAAGGCTGACAAAGGTCGATAACAGTGATTTGGGTAGGGTAATATGCAAGAGGGGTTTAAATAAATACTGCAGCGAGGCAATGGCCCCGCTGCAGATATTGACGTACTTTCTGAATACTTAATGCACCCAGAGAAGGTTTTGCTAATATTACTTAGCTGCGCCTTCAGTGGCTTTGTCACCACCACATTTGCCTTCTTTCTTAGCGTCTTTCTTTGCTTTCTTCTTGGCTTTCTTTTCTTTTTTAGCTGCTTTCTTCTCTTCTTTCTTTTCAGCAGCGGTGGCAGGTGCGGGTGCAGCAGCAGGAGCAGCAGCGGGAGCAGCTGGTGCAGCAGCATCAGCAGCAACAGCAACATTGCTTACGGCTACAGCCAAAGCGGAACCAAGGATCATCGACAAAATTTTTGCGTTAGACATGTGAACTCTCTCCATTGTTTACTGGGATAACATACCCCTTTTTTATTTGTCCCGACACGCATACAGGGGTATTAAAGTATGCACACCGGGAGTGAATCATTTACGACAGTACCTTAGAGAGGAGCAGTGGTGCGAAGTTCACTGGTTGGCAGACTATTTTTGTAAGCTCACTCACGGTATGAGTCGGAACTGGAGACCCCTACACAATCGATACTGCAATAGTGTATGTATCACTGTTTGTATCGATTTATTGGCGGCGATAATACACAGAGTTTTGCAGGTCGGATAGGGGGAAAAGTGGGTTTTTTCTCTTTACCCTGCGCATTTAAAATGAGGGCGTTTATGGAGTGTTTCGGGAAAGAAGGTGTTAGGCGTGGCGACATACAAATAGAATATTAGCCATTCATTATATATATAGAGACAAGCCTCTGTTTTATGGTAAGTTTTCTCAGTTACAACAAGTGTTGCAGGCATTCCAAGTAACGTATTTCGTCGGGGGGTTGCTGATGTTGCTGGGAAAGCCAGAGTTGCTCGGCCAAGCAATCCATCACAAGATGCTCAACCGCATGCGTATTTTGTTGCTGCAGGAGCAACGATTGGTAGATGTGGTGTATACCATCGGGACGGTCAGTGGCCACCTGTTCGGCGACCGCCAGATGCAGGGCCATGTGTAAAAATGGGTTGGTTTCACCTTGTTCCGGGTGGTACTCGCGCTCCAGCGCCTTGTCCTGGTGGAGTACCGTATGATACTCGGGGTGGTTTTGGATCACCGTGACCAGTTGGTTCTCAAGCGGGGTGAGGGGCTGCTTGGCCTGAAATTTTTGCCAGGCGGAGGAAAATTGGCGGCGCAGGGTGCTACGGTTATTGCCGAACATGTTGTACACCATCGCTGGAGTCGGGGATCCGAACCCTACTGCCAACTCCAGCTGAATGCAAGTACAGCCAGCGCACGGAATGACGCTTCGCCTTGCCATTATCGAGCGGTTCAGGATAATCACTCTCTTTAATAGAGCTGGAGTCGATCTTGTGAATGAGGCAAAACGTCGGGCAATCTTTCAGCGGTTTAAAACCCAAACCCTCAAACCCACTACTGAGCTGGTCTATACCACCCCGTTTGAATTATTAATTGCGGTAATTCTATCGGCACAGGCGACGGATAAAAGTGTGAATAAGGCAACAGGGGTGTTGTTTGCTGTTGCCAATACCCCGGTGCAGATCGTGGCACTGAAGGAAGCAGGTCTGAAGAAATACATCAAGACCATCGGCCTGTTTAATACCAAGGCAAAAAATATCATCCTGACATGCAAAGCCTTAATTGAAAAACATCATGGTGAGGTGCCCAGCGATCGTGCCGCTTTGGAGGCATTACCGGGGGTGGGGCGTAAAACAGCAAACGTGATTTTAAATACCGCGTTTGGCCAGCCAACCATCGCGGTGGATACGCATATCTTTCGCGTGAGTAATCGTATTGGCCTGGCGCCCGGTAAAAATGTCCGTGAGGTCGAAGACAAGTTAAATAAATATGTGCCGGATGAGTTTAAACACGATGCCCATCATTGGCTGATATTACATGGCCGATATACCTGTTTGGCACGTCGCCCAAAGTGTAATACATGTGTTATTCATGATCTGTGCGAGTATAAAGACAAAGAAATCACAAACCAATAAATTTTAATCACGCTGATCCGCTGGCGGTACTCAATACCGGTACGTCGGCGGCGCGTTTTTTGTCGATCACATTTTTGATGGCGATGAATAATCCCAGACCAAGGAAGGCGCCCGGTGGCAAAATGGCGAGTAAAAAGCCGCGGTAATTTTCAAAGACCGTAATGGTCATGTGTCGGCCTGCTTCACCAAACACCAGTTGGGCATTTTGTAATAATGTGCCGGAGCCCAATACTTCGCGTAATGCCCCCAGTGCCAATAAAACCAGGGCAAAGCCCAGGCCCATAAACAAACCATCGAGAAAGGCTTTACCGACGTGATGCTTGGCGGCAAATGCTTCAGCGCGGGCAATGATCACGCAATTGGTGGTAATCAACGCAACAAATAAACCAATAATTTGGTATAACTCATAAAAGTAGGCCTTCATGATCAATTCAATTGCCGTCACAACGGCGGCAATGATCAAGACATAGACGGGGATGCGAATTTCCGGGGTGATAAAATTCCGAACCAGCGAGATGCTGACATTGGTCGCGACCAAGGTGAGTAATGTTGCCAAACCCAAGCCCAAGGCATTGATCAACGAATTCGACACCGCTAATAGCGGGCACATGCCGAGGATTTGCACCAGGGCAGGATTATTTTTCCATAAGCCATCTTGCAGAATTTCCGGGATGCTGGACATGGTTATTTAGCCTTTGGGTGTTCTGGTATTGCCGGAGTTTGAAAAATCATCTCACGCTGTTGCTGGTAGAACTGTAAGGTATTATAGACGGCTTTGGTGACGGCGCGTGAGGTAATGGTGGCGCTGGTGATCTGATCAAATTGTCCGCGATCCTTCTTGACCCTCCAGTTTTCTACGTTCGGGTTCAGCAGTGATTTGTTATCGAACTGAAAGATCCAACGTGATTTATTTTCTTCAATCGGATCACCCAGGCCGGGAGTCTCCTTATGGTGGGTGACGCGTACCCCGGCGAGCGTGCCGTCATAATGGATGGCTACCAACAGATCAATATTGCCACTGTAACCGTGCGGAGCAATGCTGTGAAGTATGGTGGCAACCGGTTGCGTTTGTTTACGGGCACGGTAGATAAATTGTGGCTTGTTACTACCGAGTAAGGGGTTCGTTATCGCAATGACGTCACGATCCAAGGCATTGTCATGCATATCAGGCGAAATCAACTTATGCAATTTTTCAGTGAGGATTTGTTGTTCGCGTTTAGCCACGCGTTCTTTGGTGGCGGCGGAAATGAATGCCACCATCGCGGTTGCCGTGATAGTAAAGAGGGTAAGGCCAATTCCATTGATGATCATGCTGCGTGTGATAGTCATGACGTCATCCTACTTGTAACCGAACACACGCGGTTGGGTGTAGTAGTCGATAGTTGGCGCGGCGAAATTCATCAATAAAACGGCAAAGGCCAGGCCATCGGGATAACCTCCCCAGACACGGATCACATAGGTCAGGATGCCAATACCACAACCGTAAATAATTTGTCCGCGTGGGGTGGTGCTGGCAGTAACCGGATCGGTGGCAATAAAAAAGGCACCTAACATCGTGGCGCCGCCAAATAAATGAAACAACACCCCCGCATAGTGCGCACTGTCAACCATGTTAGCAATGCTGGCGATGATCGCAACACTCAACAACATGCTCACAGGTATGCGCCATTGGATGATGCGTCGATATAATAAAAACAATCCGCCCAGCAACAGCAAACCATTTATCCAATCCCAGCCATGACCGTATAAAGCGCCGCTAAGTTGTGCATGACCAGCGTTGATTTGCTCCATGGACAAGCCATTGTGAAGTTGGGTTTTAATTGTGTCCAAAGGGGTTGCCATGGTGATGGCATCAAAGCTGGTGATGTTGGGTATATTGCCCAGCAGATTGAAATGTATATTGGCAAAAAAACTGATGGTATTGCCGTCCGCATGGGCGGGTAACCACAGGGTCATATCTTTGGGGAAGGCAATCAATATCAAGGCATAGCCGACCATGGCGGGATTAAACGGGTTATGACCCAAACCACCGTACAAATGTTTCGCGACGATGATGGCAAAGGCCGTAGCAATGACGGCAATCCACCACGGAAACAACGAGGGTAAACCCGCCGCGAGCAACAAGGCGGTGACAAGGGCGCTACCATCGGTGAGAAAGGGCCACAGCGGCCGTCGCCGCAAACGCAGCATCATTGATTCACAAAAATAAGCCGTAATGATACAAATCACGCTATTAATGATGATGCCCCAACCAAAGAAATACAGATGTGCAGCAAAACCTGGGACTAGGGCCAATACCACCAGCAGCATGATGCGCGTGACATTGGTAGTTGTCTCAGTAGCGGGGGTGGTGCTTTTGGTGATCACGGATTCGTATCCTTGTTAGAGGTCGGCGCGTGTTCTGTATATAGTGTACGACGTTGGTCGATGTCCTGAATGAGCTGTTGTTGTGTGTCGCTCAGGTTCTCCGTACTTCCTGGTTGTAGCTGTTGCACAGCCTTTTTGGCTTGAACACGTTGTAATGCAGCCTCAATTGCTGACTTCTTTTGGTCTTCTTCAGCATCGACCTCGTTCAGCAATTCCATTTTTTTGCGTTTGCGCGTCTCATCCTCGAGTTTTTTCCGTTCGATACGCGACAGATGAAATTCATGACGCTGCCGCGCAATATCTGATTTTTGTGTTTCGCGTTCCTTTGCCCAGATTTCGGTCTTAGCAAATCGATAATATTGCACCAGCGGGATATGACTAGGACAAACATAGTCGCAGCAACCACATTCGATACAATCAAACAAATGAAAATCCTGAATCTTGTCAAAGTCTTTGGCATGGGCGTGCCAGTAGAGTTGTTGTGGGAGCAATTGTGCAGGGCAGACGCGGGCGCATTCGCCACAACGAATACAGGGCAAAGTGACAGGTTTTGTTTGGGATTTATCTGTTGTTTGTGTTAACAGACAATTGGTGGTTTTGCTCACCGGTGCGGCTGTGTTCATTACCGTGAAACCCATCATCGGCCCACCCATGATCAGACGTAGCGAACCGGTGTGTATCACGCCCGCATGCGCTAATAAATCCTGCATAGGCGTGCCGAGGCGTACCCAATAGTTTTTCGGCTGGGTAAACGCCGACCCCGTGACGGTGACAACACGCGTCGTTAACGGTTGTTGCTTTAAGATTGCCTGGGCGATGGCAAATGCCGTCGCGACATTGTGACAGATCACGCCCCTACTCGCCGGCAACGTTTGCGCGGGCACCTCAATGCCGGTGAGGGTGCGGATTAATTGTTTCTCGCCACCGGCCGGATACATTGTCGGTACCGCAATAATCTCGATAAATTGCTTTTCTGTCACGGTTAGTGCATTCATTAATGCAGCAATTGCCGCGGGTTTGTTGTCTTCGATGCCGATCAGACAGCGTTGCGCTTGTAAGGCGTGCTGCATTATCAGTAGTCCATCTAAAATCTCGCGCGGGTGTTCTTGCATCAACATCGCGTCGCAGGTGATGTACGGCTCACACTCGGCACCATTGAGGATCAAGGTTTTGATTTGAGCGCGAGCACCGGGACTGAGCTTGATAAAAGTGGGAAACCCGGCGCCACCTAAACCGACAATGCCGGCATCACGAATGCGCGCACGTAATTGCGCGGGGTCTTGTTGCGGATAAGGGATGCTCGCATCAGACGTGGGGAAGGTTTCATCCTTGCCATCGGTTTCGATCACAATACATAAACCGGACAAACCTGAAGGATGCGCAACGGCACGCAGTTCGATCGCAACTACCGTACCCGAGCTGGAGGCATGTACCGGTACACTGACAAGACCATCGGCCCGTGCGATGTTTTGATTTTTTAAAACACGCTCACCAATGCTGACAGTCGGGATGGCGGCTGCACCGATGTGTTGCTGCACGGGCAAAACCAAATAGCGTGGCAGGATCGCTGGCGCAATCGTTGCGCTCATCGAAATGGTTTTGTGGCTCGGCAAGGTTAAACCGCCGTGAAAACGCCACAACTTAGGCGGATTGTTGTTGCGCATTATCGGGATACGGCCATGTCCAGGTTTGCAGGTTTTTTTCTACCGGGACGATGTGTATACAATCCACCGGGCAGGGCGGAATACACAAATTACAACCGGTGCATTCGCTTTTGATAATGGTGTGCATGTGTTTGGCGGCGCCGAGGATTGCATCCACCGGACAGGCTTGAATACACAAGGTACAGCCGATACACACTTCTTCATCGATCTCCACCACGGTTTTTTCGCTGTGCGTGCCATGGGTGGCATTTAAGGGTTTGGGATCGCGGCCCAATAAATCCGCCAGGGCCAAAATGACTTGTTCACCGCCAGGTGGACATTGATTGATATCGGCTTCGCCGTTGGCAATGGCCTCGGCATAAGGCCGACAACCGGGAAAGGTACATTGACCGCATTGAGTTTGTGGCAGGATTGCATCGATCTGATTAACAACGGGGTCACCTTCGACTTTGAATTTGATCGCGCCGAAACCGAGCAAGAGACCAAACACCAATGCCATCACACCCAACACAATAATCGCGGTGATCATGTCAGGCGCGGATCAGACCCGTGAAGCCCATGAAGGCCATCGACATGAGTCCCGCCGTAATTAAGGCAATCGAGGTTCCTTTAAATGCCTCCGGCACATCGGCAACCGTAATCCGCTCGCGCATGGCGGCAAACAAAATCAGCACCAGTGAGAATCCCAGCGAGGCGCCCAAGCCATACAAAAACGAGGAAACCAAATCGTTGCCCTGTTGAATATTCAGCAGCGACACACCCAGTACCGCACAATTGGTAGTGATCAGTGGTAAGAAAATTCCCAGTACTTTATATAACAGCGGACTGGTTTTATGCACCACCATCTCGGTTAATTGCACCACGGCGGCGATCACCAGGATAAAGGCGATGATCCGTAAATATTCCAAACCAAAGGGCAGCAGCAAATATTCGTTGACCAGATAACTCAACACCGCCGACAGCGTCAGGACAAAGGTGGTCGCCGCGCCCATGCCAATCGCGGTTTCGAGCTTGCGCGATACACCCAGGAACGGACACAGACCCAGAAATTTAACCAACACAAAGTTATTCACCAGGATGGTGCTAACCAGAATAAGTGCGTAGTCCGTCATAGGTAATCAGTTTCGAGCAACCAAGTTAAGAAGAATACTAACGTATTCAGACGGCGAATTACACCCTGCGACTTTGAGGTGAGGCGTCACTGGGCACTTATTTAATTCGCATCCCCGGTTGTGCGCCCGTATCCGGTGACAAGATCCACAGCTCTTTGCCACCGGGGCCAGCGGCTAATACCATGCCTTCGGACAGCCCAAATTTCATTTTGCGTGGCGCCAGATTGGCGACAACGACGGTCAGCCGACCGACGAGGGTGGCGGGATCATAGGCGGAGCGAATCCCGGCGAAGATGTTGCGGGTCTTGCCTTCACCCAGATCCACGGTGAGTTGCAGGAGTTTATCGGCGCCTTCGACAAATCCGGCACTGACGATCTTGGCGACACGTAAATCCACTTTGTTAAAATCGTCGATGCTGATTTCGGCTTTGATGGCTTCACCCGTAGCGGATACAGCCGACGTTGTCTCTGTTTTTATTTCCGTCATGTTCAAGTTCTCTTTTGATTCTTCCAGCATGGCCTCGATTTGTTTTGGATCAACGCGCGTCATTAGTGGGGTAAATGTTCCAAACTGATGACCGGTTGGCAAGAAGTTTTTCCAGTTGAATGGAGAAAGACTCGCCCAGTTGAGTTCGGTTGATTGCAGATATTTTTCTGCATCCGCAGTAAGGGAGGGAAGAATAGGTTTCAGAAACAGCGTGAGAATTTTAAACGCAACAATGGACAGCGCACAAATATCACGTAGCTTTGCCATGTTCTCGGCGTTGGTTAATGCATCCTTAGCCAGCTGCCAGGGTTCTATATGTTGTATATCATGGTTAATAGTATCAGCAACTTCCATGATTAACCTGACTGCCTGCCCGAATTCGCGCTCCTCAAAAGCTGCTTGAATCTTTTTGCTTTTTGCCAGGGCAACATTTAGCCCATATGGAGCATCTAGCCCCCGTTGCGTGTTCCTTGGCAGCCGTAAATCGTTCAGTTCAACTTGAGGCATACGGTTATCAAAATATTTCGACAAAAATGGTGCTATGCGACTGGCGATGTTGACGTATTTACCAATCAAGTCGCTGTTAACACGCGCAGTGAAGTCGTCCAGATTCAAATCCAGGTCGTCGATGCCACTACCGAGTTTGGCGGCAAAGTAATAACGCAGATACTCGGGGTTCAAGTGATCCAGATAAGTCCGTGCCTTGATAAAGGTGCCGCGACTCTTGGACATCTTGGTGGCGTTGACGGTCAGAAAACCATGACAAAATACCGCAGTGGGGGTACGGAAACCCGCGCCATGCAACATCGCCGGCCAGAACAAAGTATGAAAATAGGCGATGTCTTTACCGATGAAATGATACAACTCGTATTGACTATCGGCTTTCCAATAATCATCGAAGTTCAGTTTCTTATTTTTGTCGCAGAGGTTTTTAAAACTCGCCATGTAACCAATTGGCGCATCCAGCCAGACATAAAAATATTTACCGGGCGCGCCGGGAATTTCAAAACCCCAATACGGCGCATCGCGGGAGATCTCCCAATCCTGCAGCCCGGTTGCAAACCATTCATCGAGCTTGTGGCGGATGGTGGCTTGCACATGCTCGGTCGTCGTCCATTCACGCAGCATGGGCTCAAGTTTGCCGAGCTGAAAGAAATATTGTTCCGTGTCTTTTTCAATGGGTTTGGTGCCGGACAACACCGAACGCGGGTTCTTCAGATCACTGGGCGTATAGGTCGCACCGCAGACCTCGCAGTTATCACCGTATTGATCAACCGCGCCACAACGCGGACAGTCGCCCTTGATGAAGCGATCCGGCAGAAACATCTGTTTGGATTCATCAAAAGGGCGTTTGATGGTACGGGTCGCAATATAGCCCTTGTCGCGTAAACGTTGATAAATCAGCTCCGCCAGTTCACGGTTTTCCGGCGAATGGGTGGAATGATAATTATCAAAGTAGATGTGAAAACCGGCGAAATCGGCGCGGTGTTCCTGGCCGCTTTGGGCAATCAAGGCTTCCGGGGTGATCCCGAGTTTTTGCGCATTGAGCATGATCGGGGTACCGTGAGCGTCATCGGCGCAGACGTAGGTACACACAACATGAGGGCCTTGCATGTTTTGGAAGCGTACCCAGATATCGGTCTGGATATGTTCCAGCATATGGCCTAAGTGGATGGGCCCATTCGCATAGGGCAGCGCACTGGTAACCAGGATGTGTCGTGTAGGTGTTGTCATTCGAAGCGATGTCCATTACAAAAGGCGCATACCCTAGCAGTTCTGAGTGGATCGCGCTAGATTTGCCCCACCAATAGCTAGCTGAGCTAACCCGTACTTAGGGTATATTAGATAATCCTAAAAGTTTGTGTACAATACGTCCGATTAATTTACTCGGTTATTTAACCCTTTCATTTGCAGGAGATAGACATGGCGAGCGTGACCCAACAACAGGTTGAAGAGAAGATCAAAGAGTACATCGATCCCTATCTGGAAAAAGATCTGGTCAGCGCCAAGGCCGTCAAAGACATCAAGATCACGGCTGATAAGGTCAACATCGACATCGCCTTAGGATTCCCTGCCAAAGGTTATATCCCAACATTAATAAGCAAACTCACGGAAAAGATCCAGCAAATCCCCGGTGTGAAGGGCATTGAGATCAAGGCGACCAGCAAGGTGGTCTCGCACACAGTGCAAAAAGGGGTGAAGATGATCCCCAATGTCAAGAATATCATTGCGGTGGCCTCCGGTAAGGGTGGTGTGGGTAAATCCACCACCGCCGTGAACTTGGCCTTGGCCTTATCGGCGGAAGGCGCGACAGTAGGTATTCTCGATGCGGATATTTACGGACCCAGTCAGCCTCACATGTTGGGTGTACATCAGCAGCCGGAATCCAAAGATGGCCGTTCGCTCGAACCCGTGATGAGTTATCACCTGCAATCCATGTCGATTGGCTATTTGATCGATGCCGAGACCCCGATGATCTGGCGTGGCCCGATGGTAACCCAGGCGCTCGAACAATTACTCAATGACACCCAATGGAAAGACGTGGACTATTTGATTGTCGATTTACCCCCAGGCACCGGTGACACGCAACTGACCTTGGCGCAAAAGGTGCCGCTGACCGGTGCGATCATTATCACCACCCCGCAAGACATTGCCTTGCTCGATGCGCGTAAGGGCTTGAAGATGTTTCAAAAGGTCGAAGTGCCGGTACTGGGCATTATTGAAAACATGAGCATTCATATCTGTTCGAAGTGTGGCCATGCCGAACACATCTTTGGCGCCGGTGGTGGCCAGCGCATGGCAGACCAATATGATGTCGATATGCTGGGCTCATTGCCCCTGGATATCTCCATCCGCGAATCCACCGACAGTGGTAAACCCACGGTCGTAGCGGATCCCGAAGG
>JANNJI010000323.1:0-4057 GCA_031405795.1 Gammaproteobacteria bacterium | reverse complement strand
CGTGGGAATGCAGGTTCGGCAGGCCGGGCAGCACAGGCCCGTCAAGGCGTTCCCGACCCTCGGGCCGGGCCGCCGTGTCGCGCCTCCGAGCCGTCGTCACCGACCTCGACAACACGCTCTACCCCTGGGTCGATTACATCGTCCCGTCGCTCGAGGCGATGGTGGACTCGCTCGTCACCACCACCGGCCGGCCGCGGGTGCGTAATTGCCGCAATCCGCACTTGTGCAAACACCACTTACGAAAAGACTGCGCCAGCAAGCTTGCCCGTTCACCTAAAGCACGCGCCAACAAACCTTTGTTGACCTCGCCTTTTGCCTCGTAGAGCGCAACCATCGCACCGATGATCATGCCAATCAGGATGTGCACCACAACACGCCCGGTTTCTTTGGTAATGGCCTGGATCTCACCGGCATGTGAGTGCAACCATGCCACTATCTGCTCTTTCAAATCATCGATATCGGCAGGGATATTCTCAGCGACCCACAACGGCATTGACTTGCGTGATGTCTCAATGATCTCCGCCATTTTGTTCAACAAGCCCGGTAAATTTTCCTGCCCGCTCCAAAAAAAATGGATAATGGCGAACAGTAACAGCGCCAGCAACGCCATCACCACCACGGTAAGAAACGCCACCACGGCCATCTTCGCCGGACGCCTTTTGATCCGCGCAAACTGCATGATATAAGGCGCCAGCATATAAACCAGCTCATGAATCAAGAGCCCCGCCAGCAAGGCCGGCAATAAATGCCGCCACAAAATAAACACCAGCACCAGCGCCGCGATGATCCAGGCGGCACGGGTCATCGTTTGCAGTTGTTGATCAGTCGTATCAGGAGAAACAGAGGGTGTCACAGGTAACTCCAGTTATCACAATGGGCGTGACGAGAGGATACTTGGAATACGCGGCTTTGGGAACTCACGGCGGGACGTTCATCGGTTAAAATCAGTGCGGCCTGTTTAGAAATGATAAAAAAAGGGGTGCGACCAGCGCACCCCAAATTACTTCCACACACTTAGAGGAGAACATTAACTTACAATCAATATGTAGCACACAACATGCCAACGCGACTTTGGTAGAGTCATCAGGGTATTTCAGGCCAAAACATCGCACACCGCCGTGATACGATGTTATTAAAACAAGGCCAGTTGTGTTGGTTGCTTCCCCGGCGGGCAAAAGATAGCCGTATTGAGGTCACCTCGCGCTTCTTCACGCGCCCGATAGCCGAATCGTTGACAGGCCATGTCAAAACGCTGGCGAAGGATAGCCGCATAATTGCCGGTGCCCTGCATACGCTCGCCGAAGTTTGACTCATACAACTTGCCACCGCGCATATCACGTACATGACTCAGAATATGTTTGGCCTTCAACGGATAGCGTTGTTGCAGCCATTCTTCAAACAAAGGCGCCACTTCCAACGGCAAACGCAACAACACATAAGCCGCGCTGACCGCACTCGCCTGCGCACATTGTTGCAGGATGGTCTCGATCTCCGCCTCATTGAGCACCGGGATAATCGGCGCCACCAACACACCAGTGGGAATGCCTGCTGCATTCAAACGACGCACTGTCTCCAGGCGACGTTGTGGCGCGGCGGCGCGTGGCTCCATCCAACGCGCCAGCTGCCGATCCAGAGTGGTGATCGAAATCATTACCTGCGCGAGATTTTCTTTGGCCAGCGCGGCGAGTAAATCCATGTCACGTTCGATCAACGCTGACTTGGTGACAATAGAAACGGGATGATGATACTCCTGCAACACCTGCAAAATCGCGCGGGTGATCCCCTGCTGCTTTTCCAGCGGCTGATAGGGATCAGTATTGGTACCCATCGCTATCGTCGCACAGCGGTAGGAAGACTTTTGCAACTCCTGCCGCAAGAGATCCGCTGCCTTGGGTTTGATGAGGATCTTCGTTTCAAAGTCCAAACCCGGCGACAAACCCAAATACGCGTGTGATGGCCGCGCAAAACAATACACACAGCCATGTTCGCAACCGCGATAGGGATTGATCGATTGGCTAAACGGCACATCCGGTGAATCGTTACGTGTAATAATTGATCGCGTCGCATCCACCATGACGGTGGTTCTTAAAACCGGCAACTCCTCATCGACTGCCCAACCATCATCGAAGGCTTCGTGCGCCTGTGCATCATAACGACAGCCGGGATTACTCAACGCCCCACGGCCTTTGTGTGCCGGTGTATGTTGCGTCATGGGTTTATACCGGGAAACAATATGTTCGGACAGTGTAGCGCAGTTATGTTCTACCGATGATGCACCAACACGCAACGAATGCTCACATTATTTTTCCGGGCACTCCTGGGGAATAAGTTTAGGGTCTTCACCTGCATCCACTTTGGTTTTAACGCATACCCAATAGAATGTGCTGTGTTCCCTTGCGTTGCACGACACCCTTTGCATTTTTCTATAAGAATCGTCTGCTTTAATTAAAGAATTAAACGCCTCCGTGCAGGCCGCCATGGCTTTGTCACTGTCACTGTCATTGGCATTACCCATAACCGGAAAAAGACCCAGAAACATAATCAAACCGATGTTACGCATTAAATCTCTCCTTATGTGGCATGTTAGTAATATTCATTTTATTCACTTTTTTTGAACTTAGACAATTTTATAAATAAACATAAACAAAATTACAGCAGGATAACGTTAGTCCAACCTGCTTCAGTGGCACGGTTTTTCAGTTTCTTGTCAAATATTGCAAAAAGTTGATTTTCTGAACAGACCAAATGTATTGCATCAGCAAAGTCCAGTCCTGTATTCAGGAGAGTGATGGATTCAGCAATATGCTGATCATCCTCAACGGTAACGTTTCGCTGTCCAAGCAGTTTGGTAAACGCTGATGCAATGACGTTGGTGGCAAACCCATAGGCAAAGCGCAACACCCATTCACTCTCCAGCATGACTATTTTGGTGATGTAGATCGTTTCTTTCTCGAATAACAGCCGCGCCTTTTCCGCTTGTAATGTATCGTCAGCAATAAGAAGACGAATCAATACATTCGTATCAACACTTATCATCAGCTTCATCCCTGACTTGATTTGCGCCCTGACGAATGGCCAATTCCATTTCTTCTAGCGTCCTGGCTGTACCGCAGACAACCCGCCAGTTCCTCCAGTTTTGCAGGAGGAAAGGCTTTCGCCAGTTTGAGTAACACCCCTTCTTCGGTATCGATCACCATCAACTCTTGTCCTTCTTCCCAGTGATGCACGTCCCGAGATGACTTGGGGATAATAACCTGGCCTTTGCTGGATAACTTGGTCTTGTTCATGATTAATGGCGAAAGTAAGAAATAAGTAAGACAAGTCTAGCCCCTTGATTCCCGGTTATCAAGACAGGACCACAAACGGCGAGCCAATAACAGATCACAACCAAATCCACCACTCCCGCCAGCGTGCGTTCTGGCCATGCACCCTGCTCTTCTTCGCTGATCAGCGGCATTTCTTCGATTCGCCGCTTTGATCTGTTCCTTTTTATCCTGCATATCCACGATGGACTTGATCGGTTCGCTGTTAAAACAAAAGTGTGATTGCTGACACGCCATCGGCTTTGCCTGGACATCACCTGTTCCAATCACGTTTGTAAAAGCGCGAGTGCCTTGCGGCGGTTTCCGAGATTACGCCAACAACCATTTAGTTCGTCCGGGTTTGCGTTCCTCGATCCGAAACAAGCCTCCGGCATGCTCGTGAAGAACGCAACTTTTCTTTCCAGTAACTTGTTGAAAAACCAGAAATCCGACCGCGCCCCGTCGTTCCGGCCAAGCGCGGGGCAAGCCGGAATCTAGCAAAAAAAACAGGTTATTGGCGACCGACTTTAGTCGGTTTGAATTGTTTACATTGCGTAATGCATTTTTTAAAAATCTGCTGGTTTTAAAAAGATTGTCTTTTAAGTTTTAATCCACGTGCTCGTGAAGAGCGCGACCATCAACTGCCCGCTGAGGTTTTATATCGAGAACGTTTCAATCCACGCGCTCGTGAAGAGCGCGACACGCCTTCGCGCAATGCCATGCTGGTGAGTCGTGTTTCAATCCACGCGCTCGTG
>JANNJI010000322.1:0-3502 GCA_031405795.1 Gammaproteobacteria bacterium | reverse complement strand
CACGTCTGATTTTTTACCATACAGCGCACAAGTAAGACAATTGTAATGCCTTGTCAACAACAGGCAGCTTTGAACTGGTATAGTCATATTGTGCCGCGACGAATTGAATATGCTCAGAACCGTAATGGTAAATCCTGCTCTATGATTAAGAAATCCTGCGCGGAATTTTGTACCTTGCGTTATCTTCCATACAAAAAAACAGGGGGCTGCCGCCCCCTGTTGGTACATCAATTGCGTTACAACATTACAATAACAATATATTTAGAACGCGGCGAATAACATTAGCGTCGTCAATTGGTCACCATTGGCCACTACTCCGTCATACGCACTGCCAGAATACATCTCATGGTTTAACTGCAATTGCACGTTTTGCTTCAACTGGTAGGTGCCACCTATTGTCAAAGCATTATCCTCATGATTGGCCGCTTTCCCATTGTCTCCTTTGCGGTAGGCCAGCAACAAGGTCGTTCTGCCCGGCACCACGCCCAACTGTCCCGCGATGGTTGTGGCTGTTTTTGTGTTTACTTCCGCGTTGAAGAAGTTTGGGGTAGCGCCACTGGCGCTCGCGTTGGCGTAGGTCAGGTAAATTCCCAATGGCATAGCAGCAACCGTGCCTTGCGTCTGCCCATCAATGGCGTAAGCCTTGGTATCAACGAGTGTCAGGTCTGGTTTAGTGGCACTGCCACTCCAGGATTGAACACCAATGCCCATATCCCATAGCCCCATTCTTGGAGTAACCGCAAGCCGGATATAGTTTGCTGTTGGAGATCCCGTATTGGCCGCACCCACACTGCGTGGCGACCATTTACTAATGTTAGCGAAAAACATAGTATTGCTGGCAACCACTGCAATACCTTCAGCCGCGCTTCCCGTGTTGATATACTGCTGTGCAGAAAAACTCTTGCGTGCCTCCATTATCCGCGCACCCCTTACTGCACCTGTATTCAGCAACTCAAAACCATACGACACGCCTTGGCTGGCCGTGGTGAAAGGAATAACCCCAGCCTTGATGCCACTGACATCATATATAAACGGCATTTTGAAATTTTCCACTACGGGCTCTGCATCTTTGCTCGTCAGGTTTAATTCAAGCTGAGCGCCGATATTTTCACTGACCCGCCCACTCAACACCAGGAGCAACTCGTCAGGGAATTGTAACTCGCCATCGTTGGTATTATTTGTACCAGCAACTGTCGCTCCATTGGATTTCTGATAGCGGATTTTTGTAACAACACTGGCATTCAGTGTTTCCGGGAGCGAGAGTCCCTCACTTCCCTCGACCTTTTGCTGCTTGCCCATCATGGTATAACCACTCGCTTTGAAAGATCGCCCAAACTCATTCAACGCGGGAAAACTCTGATAGTGGCAGGTGTTACATGCCAAGCTTGTTTGCCGTGAGTACCCTGGAATAGCGGAAGCAGGTGGCGCAAACATCATTACTGCCAACGTGGTTGCCAATAAAAACATTCGTTTCTTCATAACAAGTCCTTAATTTAGTGTAGAAAAAAGTGTAAACACCCATGTTGCATAAATTCCTCGGCTCCCTCCTTGCCAACTAATAATTTAAATCTTTACCAACAAATTTTTATTAGAGGGCACCGCTAAAAATTGCTTCCCATGTCAGGTCAAGCCGCACCAGCAACAGACCCAACAAAATCACATTATTCGGTGGGAATATTCTCTTTCAATGCAGAATCCTTTCCTCTGACGTCTTGTGGTTAACAAAATTTTCAAAGCTTACCTGCATACCGTAAAATCAAAGTCGTGGCTGAAGGAAAACCAGGCGGGTTACCCGCCTGGTTTAGCACGCTTACTTCATCGCGGATGAAGCAGGCATATCCTTGCGCATCTGGTCCATCTGTTTGCGCATTTGACCCATCTGTTTCTGCATACCCGCGTCCATCGCCATATCTTTGTTCATCATGCCCGACATATTGTTCATCATGCCGCCCATTGTCTTCATCTGGCTTGACATCTTCTTCATCGTGTCGGGGTTCATACCACCACGCTCTATCATGCCGGACATCTCTGTCATCTCACCTGACATATCGCTCATCATCCCCGACATTTGCTGCGCACTAGGCTCGCCCTTGCCACCCATCATATCCGACCCTTCATGCCCTCCGTGATCATGTCCACCCTGCCCGGCAGGATTTGCTGCATAAGCCGGAAGCACGAATGCGGTGCCTGTGATCAGTAATAACGCGCCAATTTTTCCTAAAACTGAATATTTCATAATCTACTCCTTGGTTAGCGGGGACCTTCCCCAGTTGTATTGCCACTACATTAAGGTTGTCACACGCACCAGCAGTAATTTTATTAAAGCTGTTTGTATGTACATGTGACCGCCTCACTGTTCTTTATTGACTGAATATCCGTACTGCGATTTCATATTTCCCATGTTATGGGCGGCAGCTTTGAGCGTAACAGCGCCACGCCTCGGCGCAGCACTGACAGTGATCCATATCATACGCGTCGCATTGCTTCGCACACCAATCGCAGATATCCGCACACAACGAGATATCATTCTGCCAATCACCAATACGGCGCTAATCCTTATGTGGTGGCGTTCCTGGCAGATGGGTATGAGCTGCTTTTTTAGGTGTTGAGACTGCACTTTCCGCAGCGGGAGCGGTGTGACCGGATACCGTACCCTGTTCATCATGCGCAGCGTCATCGTGGGTATGGTCATGTCCGGCCCCTGCTGTTATTGGCAAGGACATCACACCCAGGCCATGGCGGTAAACCAGTTCCCCGCCATGCCATGCGGTGGAGAACAGCAGACTCGCTGCGATCACCAACAATCCTGTGAATAACCAACCTTTACTCTTGCCGTAGCGTTGCAGGTAATACTCCCAACCTGCGATACCCAGAAGTACCGCAAAAGTGGCCATGGCCCAGTTGCGGTGTTCGACCATGGCAAGGTGCGATGGCGTGTCATGATTAACCGTGTAAAAGGCATACCAGCCTGCTGCAACGGTCAGGACAGTGCACCCTAAGCCTATCCACAGATTCCAGCGTGCAACTATCGCCATTTGAGTCTTCAGCCCGCTGCTTGATACGAAATGTGACAACAAGTGAATTCCTGCTGCGATAATCAACAAGGCCACCGTGAAGTGGACGAAGATGGGATGCACATTTGGAATAATTTCAATCATCATTTTTTCTCTCTATTAAAATACAGTGCATACAACACCGGAACCACCACCAATGTCAACACTGTCGGAGATATCATTCCGCCGATCATGGCGAGTGGCAGATTAAACAGTATCAGCAGAGAACCGTGCCGTAGAACGGTAAGACACCCTGCTTCCCGGCTGTGAACTCCACTACCTTTGTCGCTCCAGATTCGATCACGACATTGTGGCGGCTTATTTTTTTAGGCCGATCAGTTTTTCTGCCCGAAGATAACCCAAACAAGCAGGGCACCGAGGCCAAGCATCAGTAAAGTGGGAATCCACATCCAACTGATTCCACCCATTACGCCGTTCCCCATCATCCC
>JANNJI010000321.1:0-1772 GCA_031405795.1 Gammaproteobacteria bacterium | reverse complement strand
CAGATGTATTCGGCGATTCAAACCGGGCAGTCCCACGGCATGCAAACGCTGGATCAATGTTTACAGGACTTGGTGGCGCGCGGCATTGTCAGCCGTCAGGATGCCAGGAGCGTTGCAGTAAATAAAGATCAGTTCGGCTAAACTCAAAATAGTAAGGCAAACGCGTAACCTAAGAGATAATACTGATGGATTTTAATTCGCTGCTTAAATTGATGGTCCATAAAAAGGCCTCAGACATGTTCATCACCGCGGGTATTGCCCCCAGTATGAAGATCAATGGCAAAATCGCGCCCGTCACCCAGACCACCCTGACGCCCAGTCAGGCGCGCGAGATCGTGGTGAGCATCATGTCGCCCGCGCAACGCCAGGAATTTGAAGCCTCCAACGAATGTAATTTCGCGATCTCGGCCTCGGGTATCGGCCGGTTCCGTGTCAGCGCCTTTCAACAACGTAACCATGCCGGTATGGTGTTACGTAAGATCGAAACGCGTATTCCAACGATTGAAGAATTGACCTTACCGCCCATCATTAAAGATTTCGCCATGACCAAACGCGGCATGGTGATCTTTGTTGGCGCTACCGGTTCCGGTAAATCCACCTCTCTGGCGTCAATGGTGGGTTACCGTAATAAGAACAGTACCGGGCACATTGTCTCGATTGAAGATCCGATTGAGTATGTGCATCAGCATGAAGGTTGCGTGGTAACGCAGCGTGAGGTGGGGATTGATACGGCAAGCTTTGAGGTCGCACTGAAGAACACTTTGCGTCAGGCACCGGATGTGATTCTGATTGGCGAAATTCGTACGCGTGAAACCATGGACTTGGCGATCCAGTTTGCTGAAACCGGCCATTTATGTTTGGCAACATTGCATGCCAACAATGCCAACCAGGCGATGGATCGCATTATTAACTTTTTCCCGGAAGATCGGCGCAATCAATTGTTGATGGATCTCTCGCTGAATTTAAAAGCGATTGTGGCGCAGCAGTTAATCCCTGCGCCCGATGGACAGTCACGCGTCGTGGCGATAGAAATATTGATCAACTCGCCTCTGGTGTCCGACATCATTCGCAAAGGTGAGATCCATGCCTTGAAAGAAATCATGTCGAAATCCCGCGAAAACGGCATGCAGACCTTCGATCAAGCCCTCTATGATTTGTACAAAGCCGGTAAGATCACTTATGAAGACGCGATTAACCATGCGGATTCCACCAATGAATTACGCCTGATGATCAAACTCGGTGATTCACGCGGTGATGTCGGTTCCATTTCCGCTTCGCTGGATGGGGTGACGATTCAAGAAGCGAACTGATTTTTGGTAAAATAAAAATAACAACGGGGAAGCGAATCACTAAAAAAATAACCCTGGCGTACAGGGCTCAAAAGAGAGGACACCGTAAATAATTGAGAGCAGTTAGACTGTCGTAGCCATCTGCAAACATCGCCATTGTTCCTGATCCGCGTTCTATCGGTCTGTACGACTTCGTACATACAGCAATAATGTTTAATCTGGGTGTACCCCATCGTTATTAGCCAAACTAAGAAATCACACGTAGGTAAGCTGAGTATCAAGCGGATATGTACGCCAACGCACTGAAGACTCAAGAGGGAAGAGGCTACATTGGCGTGACAATTTGATAATCCTCAAACCTCAGCTTATAAGGAATTTATTATGCAAGCGCAAATTACCAAATCTCTGCATCCTCTGTGGTGGGTCGTCGGCGTTGCCGTGGTCCTATTCAGTGCCGCAGGCATCGCCACCTACATGGGATGG